>NZ_JBHFFD010000066.1:0-98085 GCF_043359565.1 Shewanella sp. S23-S33
TCGATTGCGATTGTCGTCGCTGAACATTTCAACAGTTTTAAAACGCCTATCGAGATCATTGCTTCCGATATCGACAGCGGGGTACTTAAAAAGGCTGAAATGGGCATTTATCCTTTAGAGCGTATCGATACTGTCAGCGATATTCGCAAGAAACGGTTTTTTCACCGTGGAAGGGGTTCACAGTTGGGTAATGTGCGCGTTGTGCCCGAATTAAAGCAGATGCTCAAGTTTACCCGCATCAATTTACTCGATTCTTTTTGGCCGCTAAAAACGCCAATCGATGTGATTTTTTGCCGTAATGTAATGATTTATTTCGATAAAGAAACGCAGGAAGTCATATTAAAACACATGATGAACTCCCTTAGCGAGGATGGGCTTTATATTGCGGGACATTCGGAAAATTTTAATATGTTCCCGCAAATCATCACTGCCGTTGGTCAAACAACCTATCGGCCAGTGAAGGGGCTCATGAGTGCTAAAACCTAATATCGAATATGCTATTGCAGAGCCGAATCGCTATCACGATCATCATTTTGGTTGCGATGCGGTAAAAATATTACCCGGCGAATATTTTGCCACCCGTGAAAATACCATGATAGTGACAGTGTTAGGCTCCTGCGTCTCAGTGTGCTTGTATGATCCTAAGCTCAAAATTGGCGGAATGAATCACTTTTTATTGCCAAGTGACAATAGCAATTGTACTGGGGTGCTCGCCGATTCTGCCCGTTACGGCGTGTATGCCATGGAGTTGTTAATCAACGACTTACTCAAGCTTGGCGCACAGCGCAACTCACTCGAAGCTAAGGTGTTTGGGGGCGGTAATATGTTACGCAGTTTTACTGTGCACAACATAGGTGAGCGTAATGCTGAGTTTGTGATTGAATATCTCAATCTTGAAAATATCCCTATCGTTGCTGCCGATTTACTCGATGTGTATCCGCGCAAAGTATATTTTTTTCCCCATACGGGAAAAGTGAAAGTCCGTAAAATTAAATCCATGCATAACAGCACAATTCTTGACAGGGAAAGTGAGTATCGTTTACGGGTTCGTAATTTACCTTCGGGCGGTGACGTTGAACTATTTGGTGATTAAGTTATGACGATCAAAGTGTTAGTTGTTGACGATTCTGCGCTAATGCGCAGCTTGCTCGGTAAAATGATTGAGGCTGACTCTGAACTGTCTCTGGTTGGGCTCGCTGCCGATGCCTATGAGGCCAAGGATCTGGTGAATCAATTTCGCCCCGATGTGATTACCTTAGACATTGAAATGCCCAAAGTAGATGGTTTAACATTTTTGGACCGCTTGATGAAAGCCAGGCCCACTGCAGTAGTGATGATTTCATCGTTAACCGAGCAGGGCGCTGATGCGACATTTAACGCCTTGGCCTTAGGCGCGGTGGATTTTATCCCTAAACCGAAATTAGACTCGCCCCAAGGTATTCATGATTATCAGGATTTGATTTTAGATAAGATCAAATCTGCCGCGAAAGCCAAAATCATCAAGCCGCAGAAATTTGTTGAGCCAGTACGCCCTGTTTCAAGTAAGCGGCCAATATTGGCCAATACAACCCTGACACAGCATTTAGTCGCGATAGGCGCATCTACTGGCGGTACAGAAGCCATTCTTTATGTATTACAACATTTACCCGCGGCTATGCCGCCGATAGTGATCACCCAACATATGCCAGCGGGGTTTACCCGCACTTTTGCGGAACGTTTAAATCGACAGTCACGGATTACTGTCAAAGAAGCCGAGCATGGGGAACGACTCTTACCCAGTTATGCCTATGTTGCCCCTGGCGATCATCACCTTGAGATCATCAAAGTGGGTGGTAGTTATAAAGTTAAATTAACCCAAGATGAAAAGGTCAGTGGCCACAGACCTTCGGTCGATGTGATGTTTACGGCCTTGGCCCAATGTGCCGCGCCCAATATGAGCGCGATGATTTTAACCGGTATGGGCAAAGATGGCGCCGAAGGCATGGTGGCGTTACACCAAAAAGGCGTCACTACATTTGCCCAAGATGAACAAAGTTGTGTGGTATTTGGCATGCCACGAGAAGCAATAAAGTGCCGTGCAGTAGATTATGTAGTGGAGTTATCGCAGATGCCGAGCAAGCTCATTAACCATTTAAGCTCACTGTGACCGCCCACGCTGAGTGGGATTAAAAAGTAACGAATAGAACGTGAGTCTCGCAGGAAGAGCATTACGCCGAACTGATTTGTGCGCTGCAGTGGCTCATTCTGTTTAGGGTTAGTCAGTCGTAGAAACCACGAGCTGATTTCTACCTAAACGCTTAGCTTCGTAAAGGTTTTTATCTGCCAGTAACAGACAATCTTGAAATTCCTCACATTGATCCGAAAAGGCTAAACCGCCGCTGAGCGTCACCTTAAATTCGACGCCATCTTCAACAAATACGATATGGCTAAAGCTTTCACGGATCGCATTCAACTTGGCAATCGCCAGTGGTTTTTGCATATCTGGCAGCACTAACATAAATTCTTCACCACCGTAGCGGCCGGTAAAGTCAGTTTGACGTAAGGATTGTTGTAACAGGTGGGCAAATGCCAACAACACCTTATCACCACCGGAATGACCATAAGTATCGTTGACCTTTTTGAAGTGATCTAAATCGAACATAGCGATACAAACTTGAGAGTTAATCCGTTTCGCTACGTTAAAACAGCGTCTCGCCGCCACCAGAATTTGGGTATGATTTAACAGCCCAGTTAAGCTGTCGCGACTAGCCGAACTGCGAATATCATGACCCCGTTGCGCACGGGAAATCACCTGCGCGACGAATAAACTCGGTGCGGTTTGCTTTGAAATTAAGTCATCTGATCCCGCTTGTATGATGCTGACCTTATTCTGCATCGTATCGTCTGAGCTCAACACGAGAATTGGGCTCGAGGTGTATTTATCCAATTGGCGGATCATCTTTGCCAGCTCAAGCCCGTTCACTTCGGGCATGTACAAATCGAAGATAAACAAATCAGGCTCAAATTGCTCAAGGGCAGGCAAGACTTGCTCGGCACTGGACAACCCTTTTACCATCAAACCATGGCTGCGTAATAGGCTTGAAAAGTAATCCACCATAGATTGTTGATCATCCACCAGTAACACCTTAAGCGGCTGTTTCTCTGACATCTTGAGAGATTGATGGATTTTGCGCACCAATAAAGTGGTTTCCGCAGGTTTAACAAAATATTCGCTGACGTTGGCACGAATGGCCAATAGCCGCATGTCAAAATCCCCCCGCGAGGATAAAACAAATACTCGGGTATTGTTCTTCTCAAACTCAGTGGCAGCTTCGAACAAGGCCTCTTCAGTCCAATCTGGTAGAATTAAATCTAATAAAATCAGATCGAAGGGCGTTTTATTTTGCACCACCAGAAAGCTCGTGAAATTCAAAAAATGCTGCACACTAAAACCGAACTCTCGCAGCTGCTTTGTGATCATAGCGCCGACATTACCATCGTCTTCTATGATTGCAATATGGTGCTCATGGCGCGCCTTTGATGGTTTATAGGGGCTTTGCTGCATTTGCGCCTCCACTACCGGCGCCGACGGTTGGCCGCGCATATTGTTTTGTAACAACTGGTGGAAGAGGGTATCTAAGCCTTTGATAGTAGGCAGTTCGGGGGCTGGCGCATTGAGCAGCCCCTTAAGCAGCAACTCCAGTTTATCGACTATGTGTTTGGTATCTGACAACCCAAAGGTCTCGCTCGACCCTTTTAAGTTATGCACCTCTCGGTACACGGCAGACAGCATGTGTGCGTCCCAATTTTTACGCAATGAAATCCACAAGGTAATGATTTGTTTCTTTTTATCCGGCAGTGCATGTAAAAACTGTCGTTTAAGTTGCTCTAACGAATCTTCAAAACTCATAGGCAATAGATATCCTAAATAATTGAGCCCTAGGTCTTAATCTCTATGTAGACGCTACGCTAAGACGTTAAAACCCGTTCACTCCCACACTGAAATGGAAACTGCTCTGGAGAAGCATGTAACAGATTCAATCAATTGCACTTATCTTTACACTCACTCATAGAGTGTAAACCACTGCGACAAAAACGACGGGGAAATGCTGAGATTGCATAGGCATTGATAAGAATATTGGGTCGAATAGCCGAAATCGGCACAGTGATCGCGAACAGTATAATGCTAAATATTTTATGCAAAACAGCATGATAATGATGACATGTATTTTTTATCAAATACGACTGTGATAAGTTAGCGTCTGTAAAAACAATCACTTGTTGCAAAAGGATCGTTGTCAGTGAGCACAGTGTTTTATAATAACCACGCCGAAATACTCGCGGCACAGTATTTGTCTAAAACCTTTGAAGAAGTGCATTCGAGTTGGTTGCATCATCTTTTGCCTCTACTTACTAAAAATACATTGTCGATATTGGATGTAGGAGCTGGTTCTGGCCGGGATGTGTATTATTTAGCCGAAAAAGCACAGGGCAAAGAGACACAAATTATTGCAGTCGAACCTGCGGTTGTTTTAGCGAAAATGGGGCAGGTGTTAACTCGGGATCTACCCGTGCGTTGGATTGAGGATGGTTTACCTCAGTTGCAAAAAGTGGTTGGCCTAGCGCAACAGTTTGATCTGATTTTACTCAGCGCTGTGTGGATGCATTTATCTCCCTCAGAGCGCCCACTTGCACTAGCAACACTCTCACGCTTACTCAATTCGACTGGACTTTTAGTCATCAGTTTGCGCCATGGCCCAAGCCCCGATGCGCGCGTTATGCACCCAGTCAGTGCCGATGAACTGCTCACACTTGCTGCAGATTGTCAGCTACGACTTTTAGATTTGAGCCAAGATGAAACCGATAAACTCGGTCGCTCACAAGTGCATTGGCAGACGTTAGTTTTTACACCCAAACTGATGCCAAACGTAAATGCACCTGAAGCAAGCGTTATTATTCAGGAGCGACTGAATGCCGATTGATGCGAGAAGACAAGTTGAATTTATTAGCTATTTACAACGTCTGTTAGTTGAAGGGGATTTCGTTGCAACTTACAAATTTGCCTTACTGCATGCGATCGCCGATATCTGTATCGAACGGCCATTAATACTCAATGCCGAGCCTGCGCTGAAAACCGCCATCAGTATTGATGATTTGGTAGAGAAGTTTATTGAACTTTACTGGCAACACTCTTTGCCTTTTGGTGCCAATGATGGGTATTTTGTCTTGATCCAAAATAGTGGAAAGCAATCAGCCTTGATCAACAGTTTGATTGAACTACGCCATCAAGGTGTTAACAGTCTATCCCAGTTAAAAGCGCATCTTAGTTATCCAGCTTTATTGCGTAAAACGCGCGGTACGTTTAAAGATGGCCCCTTATGGCGCTTACAAAACTTGTCACGTAATGAAGAATGTTTTCTTTATCCCCATGATAAAAAGAAAAATTACATCGAGTTGAATCCGGGGATCGCATTTTGCTTCAGGCGATTTCACGATTTAGTGGTGTCATTGGCTCGTACTCAATGGGTACAAAAAATCGCCGAGTTTCCCGCAAATCAGGTCATTATAGGCAGTAAAGGCAATTTAAGTGAGTTTCTGTTTGGTAGCGACAGACAGACGATCACCCATGCTAGACCTGTACTGCTTGATATCCAAAAAGGCCAATGCTTCTATTGCCAAAAATCATTAAAAGAAACAAGCGAAGTGGATCATTTTATCCCTTGGGCACGATATCCTAATGATTTAGGCCATAATTTTGTCCTCGCACATAGCAGTTGTAATAATCAAAAACGCGATCATCTTGCCGCTCAGCACCATAAAGATAACTGGTATGAGCAGAATATTATCCAGCATGGCCAAACGTTACACTCTGAACTCAGTCGATATTTTGTCTGTGAGAGTGATCGCTCTGAAGCCATTACGACTTGGGCTTATCAGCTAGCAGGACAAAATCGCTCGCCTCTCTGGCTCGATAAAAAGACCTTTGTGCCTTTTAATGCATTAGACAATGACCTGTCAAATACAGCAATTTAGAGCATGCTCACAGTTTTATGGCACTTATTTTTAGTACTCGCCAAGGTAAGCAACTGTGCTGCAATTGAATGAGCAACGCTGCCAAGCTAAAGTAATCAATGAACTATTTACATGTTATCTTGGTGGCATTACATTTTATCTTCATTGATTTTGTTACCTGTTGATAGTAAAGGTTTACTTTCTGCAAAGGTAATTGATTTCAAAGAGAATAAGGAGTATTTGGTAGACATATATGGCGCACTCGTTCAGTGACAACAAGCAGATGAATGCACCATGGAATTTATTGATAATACATGTCTAGTTTTGGAGGTTCGATGATGAAATCGATTTTCTTACTGCCCATATCTGTGCTTGTGCTGATAGGTTGTACAACGCCTAAATCGCCGAGCGAAGTCTATGACGAGTACAATGCTAAGGTACAGCAGGGGATGAGTTATCAAGAGGACAAGGCTTACTATACCCAACGTAAGCAAGCGGATGTTGAGTCTAAGTTCCCACAGTATATGCAGCAGATGAAGCAGTCCCGCGATGAAGTGATCGCATCTTATCTTTCATTTTCAAAAGCCGCTGCCAAGTGCAAAGCACTCACCTTAGTGTCGCAGGTGATAGAAGGGGATACGGCCGTTCTTGAATATGCACAAAAAGATCTCTGTGGTAATGCATCGGAGGCGAATGAAAAACAAAGAATTAGCATGATAAATGAAGGTGGTTGGAAAATTGATGAGCTCCAAATTAGTCTCTAAATCATTTGGAATGTCGTATCTATGACAGGATTTTATGAGTTTTTTAGCCTGCCAAACGGAGTTGAAGTTACTTGCCCCCATTGTGCTGGCTGCGCCACTTTTACCTTTGCCCATGTTTTTCGTTTAGAGAAAAAAGATGTGCATTTATTTGAGGGTAGGCAGTTTGAGATCAAGCTGTTTAATCAAAGATTTGCCCATAAATGGCCTGGAGTGCAGTTTTTCCCTCCGCTATTGGATGCTTCTTGGCGGGAAAAATTGCCAGAAAAATACCAAGGTACTTCGACTTGGGAACATAGGGCAAACAGTGCTTTTACAGATGGTACAGATCTTGGTCTTATTTGTTGTTATCAGTGTATGGCAAAACAGAAACATCGACTTGAATGGCCCAATGACGCATTTTATTCCCTTGAGTTTAAAGGTCATTCACTTTGGGCATTTAATAAACAGATGATGCTTCAGATCCGTGATTATATTCAGGCCAAAGATCGCGATGCGGTATTCGAGTCTGAGCCGATAGTCATTCGACATTTGCCGACAATTTTTAAACTGGCTAAAAATCGCGAGATATTGGTTAAAAAAATTAATAAGCTAATGAGTAACTAGTCAGATTTAGCCCAACAAAAAGTCGTCACAGGATAACCAATGACGACTCTTTAATGCGATAACGCTCGGTTAATCGGCGTAAGTTAGCCTAATAACATTACGCGCTCTTTCTCGCTTCCATTTCAGCTTGGCTTGAAAGGTACTCATCGAAAGTGCCTTGGAAGTTAATCACTTTTTTATCTTTAATATCAATGATACGTGTTGCGAGTGACGATACAAACTCACGGTCATGACTGACGAATATCAAAGTGCCTTCAAAGTCTTTCAACGCATTATTGAGTGCTTCGATGGCTTCCATGTCCATGTGGTTAGTCGGTTCGTCCATGATCAGCACATTGATGTCTTGCATCATTAACTTACCGAATAACAAGCGGTTTTTCTCTCCGCCTGAACAGTTACGCGCTTTCTTGTTCGCGTCATCTTCAGTGAACAGCAGACGGCCTAACATGGCGCGTACCATAAGGTCGTTGTGCTTAGGTTGGCGCCACTGTGACATCCAATCCATTAATGTGTAGTCATTATCAAATTCGTCACTGCTGTCTTGTGGACAGTAGCCGATTGATGCGTTTTCTGACCACTTGATCACGCCTTTATTATGTTCTAAATCATTGACTAAGCAACGTAGGAAAGTGGTTTTACCCACGCCGTTTTCGCCGATAATCGCTAATTTTGCACCGGCTTCGAGGATTAAGTCGCCGCCTTCGAATAGCAGCTCACCATCAAACCCGTGGCCCAAATCTTCGAGGATCAGTGCTTGGCGATGCATTTTCTTGCCAGCATCGAAACGAATAGAAGGGTGGATACGGCTAGAAGATTTGACTTCATCGAGCTTGATTTTGTCCATTTTTTTCGCGCGCGAGCTGGCTTGTTTTGCCTTAGATGCGTTGGCACCGAAGCGGTTAACGAAGTCTTGCAGCTCTTCGATTTCAGCACTTTTCTTGGCGTTACCCGACAATAATTGTTCGCGCAGTAATGCCGATTGTGCGAGGAAGTATTCGTAGTTACCTGGGTAAATGCGCAATTCGCCATAATCGATATCCGCCATGTGGGTACAGACGGCATTTAAGAAGTGCCTATCATGGGAAATAATGATCATGGTGCATTTACGTTTGTTCAACTCGGTTTCTAACCAGCTAATGGTATGGATATCCAAGTTGTTGGTTGGTTCGTCGAGCAGCAGAATATCTGGGTTGGCAAATAGCGCTTGGGCTAACAAGACCCGCAATTTCCAGCCCGGTGCCACTTGTTGCATTAGACCGTAATGGAAAGATTCTTCAATACCCGCTTCGAGCAGAATTTCACCGGCGCGACTTTCAGCGCTGTAACCATCCATTTCGGCAAATTCACTTTCAAGATCGCCAACGCGCATGCCATCTTCTTCAGTCATATTCGGATTGGCGTAAATGGCATCGCGTTCCTGCTTGACTTTCCACAGGGCAACATCCCCCATGATCACCGCATCGATCACACTGTATTGTTCAAACGCGAACTGATCTTGGCTTAGGGTACCGACTTTTAAGCCGGGCGTGATGGACACATTGCCAGAGGTTGGCGCTAATGCTCCGCTGAGGATCTTCATAAAGGTCGATTTGCCACAGCCATTCGCGCCGATCAAACCATAGCGGTGACCATTGCCAAATTTCGCTGAAATGTTTTCAAACAATGGCTCAGGGCCAAACTGCATCGTGATGTTCGCGGTAGAGATCAAAGGAGCTTTCCTAGGTATTTGCTAACGGGGATTGTGACAAACAAGCCTCAAAATGAAACATGCGCTTCACCCACTCTAAGCCAAAATAGTAAAGTGGGGATAATAAGGTCGCGGAGTATACAGACTAAGGGCTAAATATGCGAGCTAGTATGTGATGCGTAGCCATAAATCGAGCCGTTTCAGTTGCGTTTATTTGCGGATCGGTGAAGGCGTGAGTTTTTAGCTGTTTGCATGATATCGCAGATATGCCGAGCTAAACTGCCAGCTTGCGGTATTATTTCTTTGCACTTAAGCCGACGCCAAACCTTGCTAGCGCAAATAAAAGAAGGCGTTTAGCGTATTTACCGTTATTATTCCCGCAGTTTTGTCGAGCAGCAGATTTTACGGCTAAAATTTAATGGCTCAGTTTGAAGGCTGTAGGACTGTAAGACCTAAATGTCGCGAGTTTTGTAGCGAATTAAGTCACTCGTTTAACCACTCAATACCGTAAACTAATACCTTAAAATCAGCCAATTGGGCTGGATTTGGAATTCCCATGATAGAAGAGCAACAGAACAACCCATTACACGGCCTTAAACTCGAGACAATGATCACTGAGTTAGTCGATTTTTATGGTTGGAAAATTTTATACGCGGCATTAAAGCTAGGCTGCTTTAACACTAACCCGACCATTGAGGCCTGTATCATTTTCCTCAAAAAGACCGAATGGGCGCGGGAGAAAGTGGAAAACTTCTACCTATACCGATTCAAGCGTATGCCTAAAGCCGTCGGTGAACAGTTTGATCTTAAGCCACGTGAACGTGGTTTTGCCTCGGGTATCGTCCCGCGTAAACCGATGGAACTCACCATAGAATCTATCGCTAAAATGCAGGCACAAGCCAGCGCCGAGTACGAAGCGGGTAATAAACGTCCTAACTCTGGTTATGGCTCAGGTAAGAGCTTTGGTAATGGTTCAGGTAAAAGCTCAGGCAAAAAACCTACGGGGGGACGTGGCACCGGCTCTGGATATGGTTCATCGAATAGCAACTCACAGCGCCGCAGCGAACCCCGAAACGATTTAAAAATGGCTGAGCGTTCAGGACCAAGCCCATCGACGGATGACAACGATCCGTGGGGCACTAAACGCGGCTAATCTCATATCTGCCGAATTGAGTGGGCATAGCTTTCACAGGCGTTAGTTTTACATTCGTTATTTACAGTGACTAGCCTCAGCTTGCTATTTGTATACCCGTAAAAATTAGCTCAGGTATGAGTTAGCTTTTGTAAGAGTCGTTTTGAAGTCATGGCTCTGGTTGTATGATAGAACATCTGATTTATCGCCTGATTTAAAGAGAAGAGGTTAGCTGTTGAATACAGCCAACCTCTTTTTTATGATTAACTATTCACTTTATTGCATTGAGGTGAGAAAAATTTCGGGGATTATAGTTTTAGATTTGCATATCATGTGCATAACCAGTTAATTCATCAATTTGCAATCAGATGGTGCCGGTTGCTCATGTTTACGACCAATACCAGCGCCTTCTCTAACTCCTGTGCTTTATACTTTGTGCCTTTTGTTCATCTTCGTCGCTTAAATGTCCAGAGTTAACGTCAAGATGTTTGACGATACAGCTCCAAGGTAACCATTTAAATGTTTGATTATCATTGGGTAAGTAGTTTTAGCCGTCTTGCTCCACCAGCATTCCCTGTTGCCAAACGCCGCTGCCGACTTGCAGATGCGTAACGGCCAAACCATAGGTTTCGGCGCTGCCGTCATTCAGCGCCAAGGGATATTTCAATCACTACTATATGCGAACTGCGGTTAGGCTTAGCGGCTGGTATTCTTTTGTGTCTAATGCGGGATAACTTAAGTTTGCCTGACATAGCTGAAAAACTGATAATGAGCCCAACCACCTTAAAAGGTGTTTGGCCGAGATGGATTTAAACTTTGGCCAACTTGCCGATATTTGCTGATGAGACCCGTTTAATCAAAGCACGCTATGACTTAGCGACACCTGCGCAAGATGCCCACAGTATTACCACTTCTTTATTCTTCAGCGACGCCAGTGATTATAGGCGTTCCTTTAAACGCTGGACTGGCCCATTACCCACTTATTTTCGCAGCTGGCTTGCTTAAGCCATAAGCCATTAAAAACTATCCTACTTATATCTCTAAGCTGATACTGTCGCTGTTTGCCTATTCCAAACACGAATAACCATGCATAAAAAACGTAGATAAGTGAGAAAAATCCCGAGGTTATATCCCATATTTTGAATATTTAGCGCATAAACAATCAATTTGGCGTTTTATGGCCATTGCTGGTGAATCTTATATTTTATGCGGTTTTATAGGAGGGTCTGTTGATTGCAGTTTTATCTATTATGCAATGATTTAACCGAACGAATAACTAGACACTTTTTTCCATCGCTTTTTTGACTGTGCCATGGTCTCAGATAAACAATGGCATTTATACTCGTTTTCCTATTGCAAAAAACGTGGTGAATAAAAGGCTGAGATGGAGGAACTGAGTGATGAGTGACGAAAAAATCACTGGACTTTATTTCATCGAGAAACTTCAACGCATTTGGATTACTTTTACATTTAGACATCCAGAGCCAGTAGATGACATCGACCATAAGACGTATATGGAGCTGCTAGATAAAATAAAAAATTCAGATGGAACGCGATATGATTTGTACACCTATCTCCTATCAAAGCAAAACAAGTGCACAGACATTCTCCAATTTCTTAAAACACACCAGAACTGAGAATAATTTATCTCAAGAAGATTTATGTAGTCTGCTCAGGCAAAAAAGCTGCCTGTTCGATATGTTAGATTCCATCACTATTAGCCGTTGGGAGCGGGGCGTTAACATTCCATCCCTAGCTAAACAGTCTGAAATCGTTGAAATATTTGGCTCTGAACTGTTTGATATTTATCGGGAGGATAAGAAATTCATCAACGAAGGTTTAGCGTTAATTAACCTTTTTGAATCGACCATAGAACGCAGTGATCATCCGTACTACCGTAATACTCCTTATCGTGTCGAGTTTATCGAAAGCCACCATCAAAACTTTATGACCCTGCTGCAACTTAGTTTGGTTTATGAAAGTAACCCGCGTTTATCCTTTGTGAGCCGTAAGTTATCTCAACCATTTTTTCGTGGACTCTCATTGGTGGTGGCTTTTAGCTTTGGGGATCAAATCATTGGACACAGTCTATTCTGCCGCACTCAAGGCAAAATTGCCCTCGAATTTATGAATGATGAGGTGGACTTGTTTGAGGTCATTAACCATAACAGTCAAGCTTTGCCAGATACCTTAATGGTGTTCTCCTCCTTTGGTGTAACGCCTTATATTGAAAATTATATGATGTCTGTTTATCTCAATGAATTGGCCACGAGTCGCTCACTTAAGTTTTTGAGTTTTAATATCTGTGATGAGTCACTAAAACGAAAATTGACGCAATTTAAGTTGCCCATATTTAAAGTAAGAACGATAGAAGGCGGCTTCAAACCAGTCAAAAACTATTCGTTTTTCTCCAGTCGCACAGAAGTCATGGCGAATCGTAATTTACTTAAGCTTTCTGTTATCCCTACATCCAAATCCCAGACGATCGATCCCATTTTCTTTATGCAGTTAGAGACCAATATATGAATATTCTCATCATAGATGATCAACGCTTTATTAGAGAAACCATGAAAGCTGATATCCATAAGTACTTAGCAGAGGACAATGTGGAGATCTATGAAGCCAGTAATGGTAATCAAGGAATTGAACTGATCTTAGCTGTAGAAGCAAAACTTGATTTAGTCATTTTAGATTTAAAAATGGATCAAGGTGACGGTATTGCGGTGATTAATATGTTGGCCTCCGAGCCCCGATTTACTGCCATTCCGATTGCGGTGATAAGCTCCTCGGATAAACGGACTTTAGAACTGGTGGATAGCATTATCACGGGTTTGAAACTCAACTTGCTTGGCGTATTTGCTAAACCTATCAATGTGAATGACATTTTAACGCCATTGCTAGACGCCTCCGACGATAGAAACCGTGCCCATCAAGATGAGTCTATCGTGCAAGACATGGCGGCGAATATCAATGTGCGGCAATTGCTCAAAAATGAACAATTAATTTTGTGTTATCAACCTAAGATTAACCTTAAAACAAAGGAGATCATCGGTTTTGAAGTGCTTTCGCGGCTTTGCGATCAATCCAATGGCTATATTTATCCCGACGTTTTTTTGCCATTGGTGAATCAGCAGGGGCTAAATAGCTTGTTTTCGCGGATGGTTATTTCCCAAGCATTGCAATGTTGGTCGCGCCAACCGTTATTAATGGCGTTTGCCCTGTCGATTAACATTACCGCAGATGATTTGACTTGTGATGAACTCATTGAGTACATCATCGAATGTGGTCGTGAGTATAAACAAATCCATTTGATTTTAGAGCTCACCGAATCACAGGAAATCATTAACCAAGATAGAGTACTTAACTCAATTGCACGGCTGATCATCAATAATATTGATATTTCCCTCGATGATTTCGGTAAAAGTTATTCTACCTATGATCGTCTTGATGCCATTCCCTTTAAAGAGATCAAAATTGATAAAAGTTTTGTCTCCGATATGGATATCAATCACCAACATTATCTCATCGTAGAATCCACCATCGCGCTTGCGCAGAAGATGCACGTAAAGGTGGTTGCAGAAGGCGTTGAGACAAGTGCAATAGAGTTAATTCTCTCTGAGTTGGGATGTGATGTTGCCCAAGGTTATTTGTACAGCCCCCCGATTGAAGGTCGTTATCTTATTGATTGGATTGCTCAATATAATAGGAGTGCCTAATGTATGAATGCTAATACTGAGTTACCCAAGGCCTTATCTGTATTCTTTGAGCAATACAGCCAAGAACAGCAATCGCGACTGCGATTGACACTGATTGCTGAATTACAGCGAATGCGACTTGAGCTAGAACAATATGAATCTTCTGACAATATCGAAGGGCTGAAACATCAATTTACGGGTATTGCGCGCTACTTGCAGCTTAAAGATATGCTGTCTGTCATGGATGTTTGCGAGCGAGAGCAGTTTGAATATCAGTTATGCAGCTTGCTAAAGGCCGTAATGGATTGCGCTAATGAGCTTTAAATATAGCGCTTGTATCAATATGTTCAGTGGCTTATGGGTCACTCTGTTGGTGCTGTGGTTAACCTTGTCCCACTCACGTTATGAATTTGACTCCATTTACAATAAAAAAGCAGAAGCGGTTTTTACTTCTTCACGGGATATGTTCTTACAACATGAAATTATGTTGGATGCGCTAAAATCGTTTTTTTATGCTTCGAGTGAGGTAACGTCACAGGAATTTGAGGTTTTTGCTAAGGACTTACTGAAGATCAAATCTGCTGTCGCTTTTACACTGACCCCCGAACTTGAACTGGCCTATATCTCTGATCAGACAATGGCGCCAGAACTTAAGCCACTTAAATTAGTCAAGAATAGTAAAGGGGAACTTCAGGCTAGCCTTGCCGATTACACGTTAGCGGTTGTTAATATCGATGGGCCTAATACGCTTTATTTAGTCTATGCCATTTCTCATCAGCGGATATTAGCGCGGATTGAGCAGGAGCAGGGTGTATGTATTAGCTATCAATTTGAACAATCGTTATTGCAAAGTTCATCCTGTAACCATGAGTTTTCCACAGGCATATTTTCAATGTTTAGCTACTCAGATAGCCGAACTTTGGATATTCCTGGATACCAAACCCGTGTGAATTTACGCATAGAATATCAAGTGCCACAAAAAGAGGTTGTCGAGCTAATCGTGATTATCTTACTGATAGCTTCTCTTGGTATTACTCTGTCTTTTCTTTTGTACTTTAAGTCTAAAAATCAGCATATTGTAGAGCAGATTAAGCTCGATAATCGATCTAGATTAGCAGTGCTTTCCAGCATAAATCATGAGATCCGCACTCCTATCAATGCCATTCTTGGCTACAGTCGCATGTTAAAAAAAGCGCGTTCACAACCGCAAAAACTGGACGAAATTATCGATAAAATGACCTGGTCAGCTAACTTACTTTACTCGGTTGCCGAAAATACTTTGAATTACAGTAAGGCTGAAGCTGGGCAGTTAAAATTGAATCGGCATTTAGTCAATTTACACGAATATCTGAGCAATATTGAGGATTACTATCGTGCTTTTAGTGCGACATCGGGTAAACGTTTACAGGTTGTCGTGAATGAGTCTCTGCCGAAGTTTATCGAGCTCGATGGGACTAAGTTATTCCAACTCATGACTAACATTATCAATAATGCCTTTAAATACAGTACGGGTAGCGAAGTACATTGTTATATGGACTTACGTCTTAAACGTAACCATAAAGACCATAGTCCTATGCTTAGGGTACTGATCCGCGATTTTGGCGAGGGTATGTCAAAGGAAGCGCAGCGCGCTTTAGTTGATCCCTTTATGCACGCATCTAACTCATATACAACAACATCGGGCATGGGATTAGGACTCTATACTTGTAATCGATTGCTTGAGCAGGTTGGCGGTAAGTTTATGTTGCGCAGTCAAAAGGGCAAAGGCACCACAGTGCTGTTACATTTTCCCTGCCAACTTACCGAGGTGAAAGAACGATTAACGATTCAATATGATCAACAAAAAGTGTTAATCATAGATGATAATCTGTTTAACCTTGAGATTTGCAAAGCCATGCTAGAGCACTATCATTTTCAAACCTTCAGTGTTGATAACGCAGCGCAAGCACTTAAGATGTTGATTCACTCATTGCCACATATTGTTATTGTGGATTACCGTTTACAAGATATGAATGGCTTGCAACTTATCAAACAGATGCAACAAACATTACAAAACCTTGCCAGTGATACCCAGATTGAGCATCACTGTCGCTTCTTTTTACTTTCAGCTAATGATAGCGATGATATTCCTGAGTTAGCATTATTCCCTGAGGTACATTTCATGCAGAAACCTTTTAGTGCTGAAATATTTCTCAGTAAATTGGCCGTAAAATCGTAAATTATCAAAGTATTGGATCTGATTTTTAAAGCTTATTTGCCGAATGTGTGGGATTTATATCGCGGTAGAGCCAATCCCGTTGCGGTAATATGGGGGTAAAGACAAAGACGCTGTGATTAGTGTAGAACGCTGCTAATCTAAACATGTCGGAGATCTTCTCTAAAAGCGTCATTGCTAGGAATAATCGATGGAAAAAGAATCTCTTGAGTCTGTTTACCCCTTTTTAACCGAAGCCTTACGGCTAAGCGAGAATGGCCTCGCTGTTTTGGACAAGCACAATCATTTTATCTTTTATAACCATACCTTTGCGAAAATGTTTGGTTTTGTTGATCAAGACATGGCTGGCCGGCATTTTGACGACATGATGCACTTTGCCTTTACCCATAAGCAAGGGCCTAAAATTGATCATGAAACCATAGAGGAATGGCTTGAACTTATTCATGCGAATCAACGTAAATCAGCTTTTCGACGTTTTGAAGTGGATCTGGTCGACGGTAGCTGGTTGCAACTTTCTGAGCAGGTTTATCACAATGGCGATATGGTGATTGTTTGCACCGATATTACCCCGTTAAAACAGGTCGAATTTGCCCTAAGGAATGCGCAGACTGAGTTGAATCGACTCGCACTCACCGATGAATTAACCGGTATTGCCAATCGACGGCATTTTTTCCAGCAGTTAGAGCATGAAATCAAACGCTTGAGTCGTCTACAGTTACCTTTGTGCCTTGTCATGATGGATATCGATTATTTTAAACTCGTTAATGATCACTATGGGCATCAAGTGGGTGACAAGATACTGCAGCATTTTACCCAATTTATCAGTGCTCGCACGCGCCCATACGATATCTTTGGTCGCTTCGGCGGTGAGGAATTTGCGCTATTACTGCCAGAAACGTCGGTCGATGTCGCGCAGAAAATTGTGACGCGTATGATGTTAGCGCTTGCGAATGAAGATATTTCAGCGATAGTCGCCGATTTTCACTATCAATTTTCGGCAGGAGTGAGTGCGTTAACACCTGTGATCACTCATCATGCCATCGAAGAAAACAGCGGTATTTTAGCGCTTCAGTCTGTGCCTTCACCGATTGAAATAGGGAGTCAGTGCCGTTCAGATGCTGAAAAGCTGGTGGCCGAGGCCGATAAAGCCTTGTATCACGCTAAAACTACGGGGCGAAATCGTGTCGTGGTTTGGGATGATGTGATATTAACGGCTAAAGCTTAACGAACCCTGTGGTTGTCGAAATCTAAGCATTGCGATACCAAACCGAGTGGCTCCTATTCTTAACTTGATATTGCACTTAATGCAGCGTTTTGTTCCTGTGCATTTTAACCTAAAATAGCCAGCTTAATGTGTCTCTCACTGCCATAGGGTTCAAGGTAAGTCGTGTTAATTAATCAGCAATATAACCGCCATGGACCCGATTATCGATTTGGTGAGCAAGTCACTTTTCTTGATATTAAACAAACCTTTGGTTTTAGCCATGTCCGTGTTGGCCGCTGGGTGACGCGGGATGAATCGCGCATTGCTGCGGATTTAGTGTTTGATTCGCTCGCCGATCTGGCCTTTATCTTAAAATTGCCACCTTTGACTTTAGGGTTGCGGGAAACCGTCAGCCTGGCCTTTGGTCATGGCGGCCAAAAGGGCGTTCAGGCCCATTATGCTCCCGCGACCCGAGAGTTAGCATTGGCTAAAAATGCAGGTGCTGGTGCTTTAGCCCATGAGTTTTGGCATGCGTTTGACCATTATATTGCCGCTAAATCATTCAAAACCACTAATAAGCGGTTTCAGTGTGCGAGCGATCTTTGGCTATCCGATCTGCCCATCATAGAGCATCCATTAAATGCTCGATTATCTGAGATCTTCAAAGTGACATTGTTGAGTGGGCAGGGTGATGAGCCCCATGATTATGTTCGCCGAGCGATTGCATTAGATAAAAAACATGGGATGCAGTACTTCTCTCGGCCAACGGAGATGATGGCGCGAGCATTTGAAGCCTGTATTGAATCCTATACTGATATTTCGAATCCGTATTTAGTGTCGGGAACCCGTTTTTCAGCAATGGCAAAGGAGGGGGCTTATCCCGATGAGGCCCACAGGCAAGTGATTTTTCAGGCGCTGATCAATTACTTTGAACCGTTGGGGATCGCATTAGGTAAAAATCCCTTAACTAGGGCGTGTTGACGCTTGAGTCATGCATTTAAACAGAAGTTGGTTTAGCGTCGCTAGAGGGCAGGCAAAATGTAAAACGACATTCGCCTTAGGTATTTTGAATGCGAATGGCAGTGGACAGGGGGAGGGTCACGAGCCGTTTGAAAGCTCGTTGCCAATCAAGCTCGCGTGCTTAGTCGACAGCGTTTGCCAACAATAGGCCAAACTATGGCGAATCGCATCAAGATATTGAGATGCCTGAGTATCCATTAAATACCAATAGCTGGGTTTTGATTCAGGCATGTGGTTGAAAAATAAAGCTTCAGCATTGATGATCTGGCTAGGGTGAGCAAATTGTAGCCAAATATTAATGGGTGTATGCGCCAGTGTGATTAGCCATTCAAGTTGCATCTGCCGCGTGGCTGGATTTAGTGCATCTGCGATTAATAAGCTCGACTCCTGTAAACGCACAAGCAAATCAAAGGGATTATCTGCGTTTATCCTAGGTGTGACTTGGCATGGTTGCATGTGGTTTATTGCGGATAGGCGAGGTAAAAATACGGACGCTAAGCTAAATTCAGGCCAGTCGAGCGATGGTACCAAAGCTTGGGCAATCCGTCGTTCGCCTAACCAATTATGCACCATGCAAGGTAAGTGATCGTCAGGCGGTAAATCATTGGGTCTTGCTAAACTCGGAAACAGCGACATCCGCTGCACTTGCACATGCTGAGACAATTGCTGCATCAATACTATTGTGGTTAACCCAGATGAAGGCCAGCAGCCAAGCTGAGGCGTTAATTCAATCGCAACTTGTGTCAAGGCTTGCGTAAGCAGACCACTTTGTGGATGACCTTGTACTACAAAGGCATATTTTGATTCAGCAAAACCACCGTTGGCGATATTCACTATCTGATTATTTACATTGCTGTTTTCAGCCCATTGAGTACCGTTAAAAATAAATGTCATACCTGTGGTCGCAGGCTGCCAATCGCCAGAAGCATTACCAATAATGGTCACTTGCTCAAAGGCAAGGGTGCCCGCTAGAGCTTGCAGATCTAATTTAGCGTGTGGCATCTGCAAATGTTGATGCATGTGGGTGTGAGACTTTGGCATAGGCGGAACATCTGTTTTACGAACTCAAAATGGACTTCATTGTAATGGATTATCCCCCTGAGCCCAAAGGGTTAATCCATTGAAGTTTACCGGATGCTGTTTTAATGCAGGATAGTTTAGCTTTAGGTATACCGCGCATAAAAGTGATGCGCGGTATTTGCGATTAACAATTAGACTAAAAATTATAACTCAGGCTAAGTTCGACATTTCGCGGTTCGCCGAAGAAACCTTGATTATAGAAATCAATACTAGAGTAGTAAGAAGCTATTTGGCGTAGGAACTCGGCGCTAACAATAGGCTCGAAATGAGCGCTGCTAACAAGGTTTTATCCATCATGATTCCCCATCATAGTATTTTGTGACCGGCATTCTAATTGAAAACAATTCCCAGTACATCGTATTGATAACAATTTGCATTACCTTTACACTCGCGAAATACGATAAGTGTTAGGAAAGTCACAAATGGCGAAGATCAGTAACCGATTCTGGTTTATGTTGCATGGTTGGGTGTCGCTCCCAATTTGGTTGTTATTTTGTTTTATCTGCTTGACGGGGACGATTGCGGTACTGAGTCATGAGATCACTTGGTTAACGAATCCTGCATCGAGGGCGTTGAACCCTAATGATTTACCCGTAAAACCGGTTAGTGAACTAATGACGATTGTTGAGGAAGCCTACCCAAGTGCGGCAGTCTCTGGTGCTATGACCTTAGAACCTTATATGGTCAATGTGATCATGTTCAGTGACGCTGATAAACCCTATGCCATGGCCTATGTCAATCAATACACTGGTGAGATCCAACAGATTAATGAAGGCATGACATTTGCCGGCTTTATCAGATCTTTGCATGCTTGGTTATTATTTCCTTGGCAAAGCGGTTACAGCTTGGGCTATTACCTTGTCTGTTCGATGGCGCTGTTTATGCTCGCGTCTTTAGTGACGGGACTCATTGTTTATAAACGTTTTTGGCGAAGTTTTTTTGCTCCGAAATTGCGAGTGAGTCAAGGTAAAAAGACACTATTGGCCGATTTGCATAAATTGTCTGGTGTGTGGTCTATTTGGTTTATCGCGATTATGGCCGTTACCGGATTATGGTATTTAGTCCAAGCCATTTTTTGGCATGCAGATATTGATATCGAGCCACATGCGCCATTGGTTGCTGCTGAGCAATTGCCCTTTATCCAAAAGGGTGATGTGAATCCCGTTGATCCAAGCGTGTCATTTGCACAAGCCTTAACATTAGCGCAAACGCACTTTCCAGACTTTCAACCAAGCTATGTGATGAAACCAGAGCATAATCGTGACATGTATCATCTGAGTGGTAGCGGCGATCACATTTTTTACGATCAGTATTCTTACAACCTCAGCATTAACCCTTGGACGGGGGAGATTGCAAAAACGGCATCACCCGAGACGATGACAGGAATACAAACGCTAATGCATATCGCAGATCCTTTGCATTACGGTACCTTCGGTGGTATCTGGACAAAAATCATTTGGTTTATTTTTGGGGTGATCCTATCGGGTATGTCAATCACAGGATTTATGATGTGGGGACTGCGTAATGTGCGTGCAATTAAAAAAATGGAATCCCCCAGTACTGTGGCAGATAGGTTAGAGGAGGTACGTTAATGGCTTTCATTCATTCAACTTTTTGGCAAAAAAATAAATATAAACTGAGTGGGTTTATTCTATTGCTCCCCCTATTGTTTTTGTATCAGTCGCTAACACCTACATTTCCACCGGCCTGGCAGGCTCAAGAGTTAGGTGAATTTAAAATAGCCCCTTTACCCTTAGATCTAAAAGCACCCTATGTGCATCATGATGACTATGTGAAAGATTTTATGTTGGTTTTTGAAAAAGGTGAGGTAGGCAATATACGCCAAGGCTATGCCAATATTGGAACGCAGGCTTTGCCAATAGCAGATTTACAGCGCAGTGAGAATGGTATTTTGCACGGTAATAAGCATGGCCAACACGTACACGCCATCGCAACTAAGACACTAACCTCCGCCGATAGTCTGTGGATATCGATAGAGAATTGGCAAGGTGAGTGGCAAGTGGCAAAGTGGCCTCTGCCTGCCGAGCTAATAGTACAGACACACTGATGAGATAAAAACTAAACACTAATGGCGATCCTATGGAGTAATAATCTCAGGGTCGCTTTTAGTGGCGTAGATTAAGAATGATTAACCGAATACGGGTAAATAATAACCTTTTTCGCCGTAAACGCTCACTTTTGAAGGCATAAACACAACGGGGACGTTTATTCCTCATTAATAAATGATGAATTTGTTATATACATCACCAAAATACAAATGAAAGTGATTCGCAATAGTGTTACCGTATGTTCATCCTAAATAAACTCCCTAAATTACTATGCGCTTTTATCTACTACCTCTCGCGTCTGCCATTACTTTGGCATTAAACCCTTTGTCAGTCTTGGCTGCAGAGCCGTCTTCTGCTGCAGATGCAAATGATCAAAATATTGAAAAAATAACAGTGATGGGCAAGTACACTGTGAGTCGAACCATTGATACCGCCACAGGCTTAGGGCTGTCACTGCAGGAAACGCCACAGTCAGTGAGCATCTTGACCGCTGAACGGATCCAGGATCAGGCACTCAATACCGTTGTTGATGTGGTTAATAACACAGTAGGTTTGTCTTCATCTAAAACAGATAACGTTCGAAATGGCTTTATGGCCCGTGGTTTTGCGGTTCAGAATTACCAGATTGATGGCGTACCTTTATCTTGGAGTTTGGGGGGCGATGCAGGTGAGACTGTGTCTGATATCTCTCTGTATGAGCGTGTAGAGGTGGTGCGTGGTGCAACAGGCTTACTAACGGGGGCAGGGGATCCTTCTGCTTCAATCAACCTAGTGCGCAAACATGCCGACAGTGACGAACTTAAGGGCTATGTTGATGTTGCTACGGGTAGCTGGGATAAAAAACAAGTTACCGCAGATGTTTCTAATGGCCTCAACGACAGTGGCAGTGTGCGCGGTCGCATGGTCGCGAAATATGTCAATAGCGATTCTTATCAGGATCTTTATCAAGACCGTAAGACCATTCTTTACGGCGTAATTGATTCAGACATTACTGACAACACTATGCTGCGCGTTGGCGGTAGTTACAATAACAACAACCCCAAAGGAGCGATGTGGGGTGCGTTACCAGCAGTATTCAGCGATGGTTCGGCTACTGATTGGGATGTTTCTACTACAACAGCGGCAGATTGGAGCCGTTGGGAAACGACTAACATCAACTATTTTGCTAACTTGAACCATTATTTCAGCAATGGTTGGCAGTTGGTGGCGAACTATAATCGCATGGAATATGAAACCACCACCAAAATGATCTATATGTCTGGCTTGCTGAATAAAGAAACCGGTGCAGGTTTGAGCGGTCAGCGTTATCACAGCCATGGTGAAAGTAACTCTGATAATTTCGATTTTCAGTTGAAAGGCGATTACCAACTCTTTAACCGTGAGCATCAATTTGTGACTGGTGCCTTATACAGCAAACAGAAATCCTATGCTGATACCTATGAACCCATCCGTGAGAATATGACGGGCTGGGACTCAAAGGCAGTTGAAAACTTTTATGATTGGCAAAGCAACGCCTTTGAAGAGCCTGAATGGTCAACAAACGCCAATCGCCAGTTGAATATGGATACTGAGCAGAAAGGTTTCTACGCAGCAACTCGGCTAACACTTACCGATGATTTAAAAGTGATTGCCGGTGGCCGTATTTCTAGTTGGAACCGCGAAGGGGTCAGTTATGGTACTGATACCAACTTTGGTGATGATGGCGTGTTCGTTCCTTATGTTGGCGCCTTGTATGACATAAACGAAGAGCATCGTGTTTACGCCAGTTATACCGAAATATTTAATCCGCAGAATAAACAAGATGCTAGCGGTAACTATCTGGATCCACTCGAAGGTAAAGCCTATGAAATCGGTTTAAAGAGCGCTTATCTGGACGACCGTCTACACACCACTGTGGCACTGTTTAAGATTGAACAGGATAATTTTGCTAAGCAAGATACAGACTTTGAGCCGACGGATGAGCAAAAAGCAAATGGTCAGACAAGTGCTTATTATGCAATACAAGGTACTAAAAGTACTGGCTTTGAGTTAGAAGTTGTAGGTGAGTTTATTGATGGCTGGAATATTTCGGCAGGTTACTCTCAATTCACCGCAGAAGATGCAGAAGGCAAAGAACTTGAAACCACGAGCCCTCGCAAACAGTTTAAACTCTTTACTACCTATCAGTTTGTCGATCATTTACCTGAATTAACTGTTGGCGGTGGCGTTAACTGGCAGAGTGATAGTTACGCACAAAATGGTAGTGTTGTAATTGAGCAAGATGCTTATTCACTAGTTAACCTAATGGCTCGTTATAATCTGGCGGAAAATATGGATCTACAACTTAATCTCGAAAACCTGCTGGATGAAAAATACTATGCCTATATGTCTGCAGCATCCTATATGCCTCTTGCATACAGTGTGTATCACTACGGAACCCCACGTAATGTGACCCTGAGCTTTAATTACCGCTTTTAAATTGTCCGCTAAGTAAAAGGAGTAGCCGAGTGATCGGCTACTCCTTTTTATCTTCTATTATTGTTATTCTAAATATTTTAATGGCTAGTTTAGTGCGTATTAACGACTCAGTACTGATATCGGTAAATATTGGGCTAGTTCATCTATGGTTCGTTCCCAAATCTAATACTGTTATTAACTGAAAGCGGGAAGATGATGCCCTTCAATCTAGTTATGGAAGTGCAACATATTGTATTGGTAGTTTTCCCTCTTTCTTGTGCGCATTGTATTGTCAACAATCAGTGCGGCAACGAACAGAGTCAATAGAAAAATATAGGTATACTCATGCCATTAGCCTTATTACAAGGTTGTGGCTTATCGCCAGCTTTTTAAATGTTATATAGATTAAGCCGTTGTTAGACCTATAAAGTATTTTATGTTGATGACAAGTTGTCAATAATTCATATCTATTAATAATAGACATCAGCGTTTGACTATTTAGTTAATAATCATTTCAAAACTGCACTTTTAATGAGACATAATGTCATAGTAAATATGGGCTTGTTTAGTAAGTTTACTTTCATCAATGCATAGAAAAGTGATTAATTTTTCACAGTAAAGACCAAGGACTCCCGTTTTGAGGAGAATAATATGCAAATAGAAACGCTTTATGATGTTATGCAATGGACTAGAAATATACACCAACAGCTGCATGCATTTGCGGCACATTGCGCACTTACAAATGATAGCGAAAGAAGCGGATTACTGTTGGAGTATATTTCAGCCCACGAGCAAAAAATGGCACTGGTTATCAGACAGTTCGAAGATAATGGCAATAGCAATGCACTTAACACTTATTGTCGGCATTATTATGAAAAAACCGCTATTCCTTTTAAAACCATAGGTGAACATCCGTTTAAGAGGATGGATACGGATGAAATAGCGATGGCCACACTTGAGTATCATAAAAATATTGTAGGGCTGTTTGAATATCTACAACATTGCAGTTCTGCACCTTCCGTAACTGAATTTCTTAGCAATATACTGTCCCTTGAAGAAGCTGAAAAGCGATTGCTGGCACGTAACATGAAACAAATTGATGACTTCTAGTATGCCTGTTAAAAATCACATCCTTGTACCTATTACTCGGTGTAGCCTCGGTATTTATTCTGTAGTTCAGATATTGAAATCTTGACTTCATGTGGGTAACAAGTAGATCTGCCATCACAATAATTATTGATTAGCCTTGAAACTAGAGTGTATGACTTAAACTGCCACCTTATTAAGGATTAACATGAATCAACCCCTGATCATTGATTACTACTCTGATATTCTTTGTGTGTGGGCTTGGGTTGCACAACAACGTATTGAGGAGTTAAATAAAAAGTTAGAAAATAAAATTCATTTTAAATATCATTATCTTGATGTATTTGGTGATGTTCACACAAAAATTGAGACGCAATGGAAACAGAAAGGTCAATATAATGGTTTTGCTGAGCATGTACATAAATCTGCATCTATCCGTGATGACGTTCCCACAAACTCAAAAATATGGACAGAAGTCAGACCGACAACGTCGGCCAATGCTCATTTAGTGCTTAAAGCCATTGAACTTATCTATGACAAAAACACCAGTATCGATATGGCATTGAAATTTCGGAGTGCATTTTTTATCGACGCATTGGATATTGGTAAGCTTGAAATACTTTATGATCTGGTTGATTTCTATGGGCTGGAACAGAAAAAAATCATCTCAAGCGTTCATGATGGTTCAGCTATAGCCGCATTAATGAGCAACTATCAAAAGTCAACACAACAAAATCTACAAGGCAGTCCAAGCTTTATTATCGACGAAGGTAGACAAATATTTTATGGTAACGTAGGTTATCGTGTTCTTCTTGTGAATATAGAAGCATTATTGAAAAAATCAGCAGTAGAGGCTAGTTGGTGCTAAAAACCTTAGACTACCAGCTGTGTTTTTTTAAGCTCTACAAGATGCTATAAACACCTCTAGATCATTTTAACGTTTTGTAGTTATACCTCTTAGTTCATTCTGAGCTTATTCACTGAATATTCATATGTTTAATGGCATCGATGACATACCAAAATGTAGCTACATTAGGTATCAGCTGATGTTTCATTGTGTTTTAAGTTAAATTGCGGATTAAAATATTTATAATGTGTACGTTATCGCACAGACACACTTTTAGATAAATTATAAATTGGATACAGAGTTTAGATTGATATGCCTTTAATGGGTAAGCTTTATCTTAATAAGATATTTTATGTTATTTATTTTGATGTTGTGGCTCATCATTAGGATGTCGTTTAGTTGGAAAATCACTAGGTAATTAAATAATGGAATTCAGTCATGGTTAATACTAAATTTCAGTAAATAAAATGATCGCCACAATTTATACTTAAGATAAAATTCAAGATTGCTACAAAATATTTTCCTATTTAAACCAATGTCATATTGTAGCATTCATACCTAAGTTGACACGGTATGATTGATGTGGAGCCAGTCACACAATTTTATGAAAACACCGCGGAATTAATTTTAGCCTAATTTCTATGTCGCTTTACTGATATTTACCAACTAAGATTTTTACTAAAAATATTTAAATGTTTACTAAACGCTATTTACTAAAAATGAACAATAGCTCATAGCTGATTGTTAGCGCTCATTATTATTTAGATGTTATATCAACAACAAAAGGAAATTGACCATGAACAAAGACCAGATAGAAGGTTCAATAAAAGACGCAGCAGGCAAAGTGCAGCAAAAAATTGGTGAGATCGTTGGCAACCCGAAACAGCAGATGAAAGGGGTTCAGAAACAGATAAAAGGTAAAACTCAAAAAGCAATTGGTAATGTAAAAGAAGCGGCTAAGGATGCCGACAAACACAGTTGATGTCAGCGGCTTTTACAATTAAGTAAGCACCTTAAGCATAAAGTTTGGCAGCTTAATGTGGGTATTTAAAAGGATCTTAGTCATATTGATTAAGATTTCTAGTTCGAGTTATATCCATAATGTCTAGGAGACTCTCATGAGTATAGGAACAATATTATTGGTGGTTTTGATTCTGATGCTGATCGGTGTGGCTCCGACTTGGCCACACAGTAAGAGCTGGGGGTACGGCCCGAGCGGTGGATTAGGTTTGGTAGTATTGATCCTCGTTATACTCCTTCTACTCGGTAAAATTTGAGTGATAAAGCCTAAGTCATGTATGACCTCAATATTGAGTCGTCATTTCTAATTGCCGTAGGTAGCTAAAAATAGTGAGTGATGTTTTTAGTCGTTTAAAAATGGCTGACATCGCTCGTTTTTCTTGCACGGCAGTGCTCGCCATACTGAGATTGAAAGGTCCTGTACGCCTAAGATTTACACGCGAGATATTTCGTTAAGGTAGCATGAGGTGAAGTCCTTCACGCTAAAAATGAAAGTCACTAAGTCCGTAGAATACAGTGTCCGTAGTAATACATTTGCACGCTAGTATTCTGCAAGGCTGTATGAAATGAGCTAAATGGTGCAATAACACATACAGAGGTTTGTATTATAAGAACGGCAGCTTAGTGACTAAAGGCGTTTGCTCACGAAAATGGCTTACTCAAACAGCCAGATTGAATACTTATTTGTGAACAATAGGTGTGTGAGCAACAGGCGTATCTGTAAAAAGGTAATGTTTTAGCTGTTTATCAAAGCTCGGATCTTGTCTCCTTATCCATTCTTGTAGCATTGCAGCATGTTCTTTTTCTTCGTCTCGATTATGTATAAGTATCTCTCTCAACTCATTATTTTTGCACGCATCAACTCTTTGGTTATACCAGTCTATTGCTTCAAGCTCTTCCATCAGTGATGTAAGTGCACGGTGCATGTCCTTGGTTTTATCGGTGAGTTCAGTAATGGGTTCATGATAACCTTCATTCGACATTGGGATTTCCTCGATAAATGCAGATAGGATCGCTCAATATTGAGCGGTGATGATAATTGCAGATGATTGTCTTAACGCTATTTTCAACGAACAGACTTTGAATGCATTATTCTGCGACCTTAACCTTCGAGTGTCTGTTCGATGCCGTACTTAGTCAAAAATTTATAGGCAGCTCGTTTAAAAGGATTGGAGAGGGCGTAGAAATACCACTGCGAATATTTGATTTAGCACAGGATATTACTTTGGATGTTGAACTTTGAGATATTTTGGAATGAATTTTAAACAAAAAAACAAGGGTAGATTAATTGTATTTAGCTTGATAAGCAGAGGGGGATTAATGAAATACATAATAAGAAATGGTACACCCGAGTGGACTCGAACCACCGACCCCTACCATGTCAAGGTAGTGCTCTAACCAACTGAGCTACGGGTGCACTGTTTGAATTTCAAATTTAGACTCTTTGAAGAGAGTGGTACACCCGAGTGGATATCGTGCTGCTAAACGATCCTTGCAGGTTTCGACTGAAGCCTGAATTGCTAAACATTGGGTAAAGCATTAGCAGGACATAGCCGACAGGATTTGAGGTCCTCTGTTAATGTGGGGCACAACTTGTTGACGAGCTTAGTGGTTGGCGTAAGGTGATAGGTCTTTGTAATATACTGGTTCACGATTACGTTAATATGGATCCTGACATTATTCCCAGCGTGATAGATCAGGACTATAGCTACAAATTGTTTGTCTTTGCAGAACAATGGCTTCATTGGCTTAATCAAAAGGATAGCTGCATAGATTCGTGATAACGATTAGTATCACGGAGTTCGTGACGTATATTCTGAGCTTAGACTCACCTTAACGACGTCATAGATGAGTCTAGCATAAGGACCAATAGCGACGATCTGTCTGTATAATCACCATTCCAATAGTTAACTTTAAGCCATTCCTCAAAAACCTGAACTATCAGCCTAACTATCCAATGCATAGATGGTAGGCGTTACCGAGTGTGAGTCGCGTATAGATTACTAAGCATCATGGCGAATGCCATGGATAGAGCAAGCGCAAATACAAAGCTGGGATAGCTAACGTACTGAAGGACTCTGTTGACTGAGTTCCTGACTGAGATTTCCCGTGGGAGGGTGTTTCGGTGGCTGCCAAGGGCACAATGTCAGAAGGTTCAACATTGATACTGGCGGGTTTGAAAGTGTTGGCTGTTGCATGTTTCACAAACAATTCTCTTAAGTTTATTGGCATTTCGCTAAGCCAAACTTATTTGATTGCTGTGGGTTCGATAGAAATCGATTCGCAACGCTGTTAATTTATCAGAGTGATATCATCTTTTGCGGACAGGTTTCTCTGCAACCTGCTGCGTATTTTTCTCAATCATCCGCTTGATGTCAATCACCAGATTGACCACGCTAACTCAAAGCACCGATTTTCAGCTCTTCTAGAACTTACTGCTGATGCGTCTTTGTCACTATTTGGCAGAAACAGCAAACCCTTACAAAACAATTGCCTCGATAAACTTGTTGCTGATGTTAAAAAAATTATCATCCTTTGATAAAAATAATATTGTAATACCATTTGCCTATAGTAGTATTGTAGTACTAAATGATATTAACAATATTTGTGATCACATGGCTGATTGCAGAGTTCAATGTACGGGGATGCTAATGTCTAATGTTTTAGGGTCTTATGCGTTAGGGCTGGATTACGGCTCTGATTCTGTTCGCGCGTTATTGGTTGATACACAAAACGGCGCTGAAGTCGCTACCAATGTGGTGTATTACCCACGCTGGAAAAAGGGACTGTATTGCGTCCCAGCTAAAAATCAATTCAGGCAACATCCTTTAGATTACATTGAAAGTTTAATTGAGGTTGTACAAGGACTTTGGGCTAAAGCACCAGCGGGCGCAGCGGCAAACGTTTGTGGTTTAAGCTTTGACACGACAGGCTCAACACCGATTGCCGTTGATGAAGCAGGCGTGGCATTAGCGCTAAAAGAAGAATTTTCGTCTAATCCTAATGCGATGTTTTTACTGTGGAAAGACCATAGCGCGATTCTTGAAGCCCAGCAAATTACAGCTGCGTCTAAAGTCGCCAAAGAGAATTACCTTAAATATGAAGGCGGGATCTACTCATCTGAGTGGTTCTGGGCCAAAGCCTTATACGTACTGCGCCATGACACTGAAGTGAAACAAGCAGCTTACAGCTGGGTCGAGCACTGTGATTGGATCACCGCGTTAATGACTGGCACAATTCACCCTAAGGTATACAAAGCGGGTCGCTGCGCATCAGGTCACAAAGTCATGTGGCACGAGTCATGGGATGGTTACCCACCTAATGAATTCTTTGTTGATATCGATCCTTTACTCGACGGACTACGTGACCGTTTACCCGTTGAAACCTGCACCTCAGATAAAATCTGCGGCACCTTAACCCCCGAGTGGGCAGCCAATCTTGGACTATCAACCGACGTTATCGTGTCGTTCGGCGCGTTTGATTGTCATGCGGGTGCGGTGGGGGCCAATGTGAAGGAGGGCGTACTCACCAAAGTGATGGGCACGTCGACTTGCGATATCACAGTTGCCAGTTATGAAGACATTGGCTCCCGCTGTATTAAAGGCATTTGTGGTCAAGTCGATGGCTCAGTCATGCCAGGTTTAATTGGTCTTGAAGCAGGGCAGTCAGCCTTTGGCGATCTCTACGCTTGGTTTAAGGACCTCACCACTTGGCCGATCAAACATATCAATACTTCAGCGTTATTTGACGAGGAAGTGAAAGCCAAACTGATTGCACAGCTCGAGGATGAAACCTTAACTGAGCTGGGTAATGCAGCAGCGACTATTCCAGTGGGTGACACTGGCATCGTCGCGCTCGATTGGATTAACGGTCGCCGTACCCCCGATGCCGACCAATCTGTGTCTATGGCGATAAGCGGCTTAACCATGGGTAGCCACGCACCGCAAGTGTTTAAAGCCTTAGTCGAAGCCAGTGCCTTCGGCGCCAGAGCCATCATCGAACGCTTTAAGGAAGAGGGCGTGCGAATCGATCAAGTCGTCACGATTGGCGGTATCTCTAAAAAGTCAGATTTCATCATGCAAACCTGCGCTGACGTGTGGAATTGCAATATCGACGTACTGGAAAGCGAGCAGAGCTGTGCCTTGGGCGCTGCAATTTATGCCGCAACCGCTGCAGGCGTGTATCCCGATGTGTTAAGTGCGCAAGCCGTGATGGCCTCGAATGTTGCCAAAACTTATGCACCCAATCTTGCCAATGCTGAAAAATACCAAGCGCTTTATCAAGCGTATTTAGCCCTAGGGCATTATGTTGATGGAGCGAAATAACATGTCATTTCTTGAACTGAAACGCGAAGTTTATGAAGCCAATATGGAGCTTGAGAAGCGCAATTTAGTGACTTACACCTTTGGTAATGTGTCGCAAGTTGATCGCAGGCTCGGTGTAATTGGCATTAAACCGAGCGGTGTGCCCTATGAGGATCTCAAGGTCGAAGATATCGTTATTGTCGATCTTGAAAACCAAATTATCGAAGGGCGTTTACGTCCGTCATCCGACACCAAAACGCACACTTATTTATACCGTCAATGGCAGAGTATTGGCGGCATCACCCACACACATTCGACTTATGCAACTGCATGGGCGCAGGCGCAAATCGCCATTCCTTGTTTGGGTACCACACAAGCCGATTATGTTTACGGCGAGATCCCATGCACTGCTGTGATGCGTGATGACCAAATCAGTCGCGATTACGAAGAAGAAACGGGCGTACAAATTCTCGATTGCTTTGTTGATAGAAATCCAGGCGAGTCACCTATGGTAATCGTTGCGGGGCATGCGCCATTCACTTGGGGAGACAGCGCGGCAAAGTCGGTTTATCACGCTGTATTACTCGAAGAAATCGCGCGAATGGCTTATCTGACCAAAACCTTGTCGCCAAGTATCAAGCCATTAAAACAAGAGCTTATTGATAAACATTACTTACGTAAGCACGGTAAAGACGCCTATTACGGCCAAAACAGTGTCACTAGTAAATAGTGAATAAAATCAATCAGCTTCACGTTACCAGAATCATCAAATTTATAGGGTAGAGAGAAATATGAAAGCATTCAAACAAAAGCAAGTGTGGTTTGTGACCGGTTCGCAGGATTTATACGGGCCTAAAGTGTTGGAGCAAGTGGCGAAAAATAGTGAGCAAATTGTCCACGGTTTTAATCAGTCAGACGCGATTTCAATGGAGGTCGTCTATAAACCTACAGTTAAATCACCCCGCGAAATCTATGCGGTTTGCCAAGCGGCCAACAGTGATGAAAACTGTGTAGGCGTTATCCTGTGGATGCACACGTTCTCGCCTGCCAAAATGTGGATTGCGGGTTTGAATGAACTCAGCAAACCCTTCATGCATTTGCATACTCAGTTTAATGCCGAGCTGCCTTGGGCCGACATTAACATGAACTACATGAACACCCATCAAAGTGCCCATGGTTGCCGCGAGTTTGGTTATATCGGCACCCGCATGCGCAAAGAGCGCAAAGTGGTAGTAGGTCATTGGCAAACAAACGATGTACAAGCCCAAGTGGACGATTGGTGCCGTGCTGCGGCCGGTTGGAACGAAAGCCAAAATCTTCGTATTGCGCGCTTTGGCGACAACATGCGCCAAGTGGCAGTAACTGAAGGCGATAAAGTAGCGGCGCAGATTCAATTCGGTTACGAAGTGCATGCCTACAGTTTAGGTGAGCTAAATGATGCAATTAATGCGGTTGCCGATAATGATATAACTGCCCAAATCGACCGCTACGCGAGCGAATATGTCATTAGTAATGAATTGTTTAACGATGAATACCAACTTGACCGTTTAAGAAAAGAAGCGCAAATCGAACTGGGCTTAACCCAATTCTTAAAAGATGGCGAGTTTGGTGCCTTTACTAACTGCTTTGAAAACTTAACTGGCATGACGGGTTTACCTGGGCTAGCGACACAACGTTTGATGGCAAACGGAATCGGTTATGGCGGCGAAGGCGATTGGAAAACCGCGGCTATGGTTCGCATCATGAAAGTCATGGGCCAAGGCCGCACCGGTGGCACTTCATTTATGGAAGATTACACCTATAACTTTGGCGTGACAGACCAAGTGCTCGGCGCGCATATGCTTGAAGTGTGTCCGTCTATTGCCGCCGCTAAACCACGTTTAGAAGTACACCGTCATACTATCGGTGTGCGCTGCGATGTTCCGCGTCTGCTATTTACCGGTAAAGCGGGACCGGCCATTAACGTATCGACTATCGATCTTGGTAACCGCTTCCGTATTATTCTCAATGAATTAGATACTGTAACGCCGCCACAGGAATTGCCAAATCTGCCCGTTGCTTCTGCACTGTGGGAGCCGCGTCCAAATCTGTCTATTGCAGCAGCAGCTTGGATCCATGCGGGTGGCGCGCATCACTCAGCTTACAGCCAAGCCATTAGCACTGACAATATAGTCGACTTTGCAGAAATGGCGGGGGCTGAACTGGTGATCATCGATGCTGATACTCGCATTCGTCAGTTTAAAAATGAGCTTCGCCAGAATTCCGTATATTACGGTTTAGCAAGAGGGCTATAATCTCAAGCTAATACTGAAAAGCCGCCTCAGGGCGGCTTTTTTAATTTGTGCACGTTAATGTGTGAGCGTCAGACGAGTTGAGCTGGTCAATTTATTTCAGTCTTAAAGGTTGGGAAAGCAGTATGTACGCAGATTTTGATGGCATTATTTTCGATATGGACGGCACCTTGGTCGATAGCGGCCAGTTACATGAACAGGCATGGCGACAAACATTAACCCACTTTGGGATCCCTATTGATGGCGCATTAATGCGATCCTTGGCGGGCGTGCCGACAATTGGCACCCTTGAAATCTTAATTGCCCATTTTGGTGTAACACCGACCGCCACATGTGAAGCAATGAATGACTATAAAGAAGCCTTGGTTCGAGAAACCATGCACCTCTATGTTAAGCCAACCCGTTTAGCCGAATTTGCCAAGCAGAATAAGGGCAAGCGCCCGATGGCAGTGGGTACAGGGGCTTATACAGAGGAAGCGGTTGAGATTTTAACCCTGTGCAGCTTACTCGAGCTAGTCGACCATGTGGTTGGTGCCGATCAAGTCGTCGCGCCCAAACCTGCACCAGATACGTTTTTGCGCTGCGCCGAGTTGATGGGGATTACCCCTGAGCGTTGTATCGTGTTTGAAGATGCAAAAGCAGGTATTCAAGCAGCACAATCAGCGGGCATGTTTGTGGTCGATGTCTTGATCGATTTTGATATTAAAAACGATTATTTCCTAACGTAGCCATCCTACTAAAAACCTGTCGAATATAGGCATAAAATGAGCCGTAGCAGGTAAATTAACCCTGTCCATCGCAGCCTTACAGTGTAAAGAAAAGCGTGAGAGTGGGGTGAAAGCGAAAAGATGAATTAGCGCGAAACCCTCATAAATTCTTGGCTTTATAAAAATTACCTGTTACGTTTTTAAGGAAAGGTAGTATCATAACATTTGATCAATTTCGGCTATATCGGGACATAAGAGGGCGCAATGGCAAATCAGGCAAACAACCGACCGCAGAATATCCACAACTGGGTGGCCAGCGAACTTGGCTCGCGTATTGTTGGCGGATTTTATGCTCCGGGTGAATATATTCCCAATGAGAACACCATTTGTGAAGAACTTGAGGTGTCTCGCACTTCGCTCAGAGAAGCCTTTAAAGTGCTTACCGCAAAGGGCTTAATTGAATCGCGTCCCAAACTGGGCACCCGTATTCGTGAGCGCCGCCATTGGAATATGTTCGATCCCGTGATTTTAAATTGGTTTTCTCAATCTAAACCCTCACCCGAATTTTACACGTCGTTGTATGAAATCCGTGAGGTTTTTGAGCCCGCTGCTGCCGAACTTGCCGCGAAAAAACGTACTCCAGCGCAACTTAAAATCATTGCGGCAGCCTATGCCAAGATGGAAGCGGCGCAAGTGGGCACAGATGAGGTTTATACCTCGGATATTGACTTCCACATGGCGATTTTAGATGCGACCAACAATGAGTTTATGGTCTCTTTAGGCGTATCAATTCAGTCGGCTTTACTCGAAATTTTTAGATTGAGTAGTACCATCCAAGATGATTTCCTCGAATCACTGCCAGGCCACAAGGCCATTTATACTGCGATTGAAGCAGGGGACAGTGAACGTGCTAAAGCAGAAATGAATAAACTGCTCTCCACCTCCCAAGATACGCTAAAGAAGAATATCGAGCACAAATAGCATCACGCACATGCTTGGTGGCAACAAAAAGGTGATCCGATATTCGGCTCACCTTTTTAGTTTCTACAACTGTCCTCACACCATATTAGCCATCATCAGAGTATTACTGCGCCGAAGTAATGCCTTCCGTCGTCATCTGAATTCGTTTAATCGTGCCATCTTCATTGTAATAAAGCGGGTCGATGGCAACGGTTCGTCTAAACTCACCGCCGCCATTTTGCGAGGCGCCAGTATGATAAATAAAATAAGATTTGCCTTTAAATTCAATAATTGCTTGATGATTTGTTGGTGAGTTACCTGCCACTTCATTCAGTATGCCTTGGTACTTCCACGGGCCTTTTACATTATCGCTGATCGCGTAGGCGATTTTTTCGGGGAAACCTGAGGCATAAGAAAGGTAATAGGTTTTATCCTTTTTATGCACCCATAACGCTTCGGTGAAATTAGGCACATCGATAGCGTGAATAGGGCCATCGAGTTCGATCATATTGGGCTTTAGTTTGGCATAACGAGGCTTTGAGTTACCCCAAAAAATATAGGCCTGCTGATCATCATCGATAAATACCGCTGGGTCGATATCATCCCAGTCGATGTCGATGTCGGTATCGGTTGTCATATCATTGGTGATCAGTGCCGTCCCACGCGCATCCTTAAAAGGGCCTAATGGACTGTCTGCAACGGCCACACCAATCGCAAAGCCATTAATCTTGGCGTGTCTTGCTGTAACATACCAATAAAACTTACCCTCTTTTTCAATTACATGGCTTGCCCAAGCATCGCCTTTTGCCCAACTAAAATCCTTAACCGCTAACTTACTGCCGTGTTCGGTCCAATTCAGCATGTCCTTTGAACTAAAGACTAACCAATCGTGCATCTCAAAGAAGGTTTTGTTGTCTTTGGCCACATCATGCCCAGTATAAAGGTACACAGTATCCTGATGGACCATAGCGGCAGGATCGGCAGTAAACACTTCGGGGAACACAGGATTAGCGGCAAATGCCGCCGAATTAAATACTAAACAAATACTCAAAAGTGCCTTTTTCATAATTCCTCTATTGTTTTTTGACATTTTAGTATTATAGTAATACCAATACTTTTACCCACTAGCAATCTTTAAAGCGCAAATGATTAACGACTGTCTTTTTGCCACTTTGGGCGAGGACAGAGCGGCATACAGTGGCGAGGTAAGTGTCAATGCGGTAACCGAGTGCATTCACTAAGGCACAGATTGTTATAACGAAGGTGTGAAAATGAATAATAAAAAAACGAAAGCACTTCGTTCTGCGAGTTGGTTTGGGAGTGATGACAAAAATGGCTTTATGTATCGCAGCTGGATGAAAAACCAAGGCATACCAGACCATCATTTTCAAAATAAACCTGTGATCGGCATCTGTAACACTTGGTCAGAACTTACACCTTGTAACGGCCATCTGCGCGATTTAGCACAAAGGGTCAAAAACGGCATACGTGAGGCAGGGGGAATACCGGTTGAATTCCCCGTATTTTCCAATGGCGAATCCAATTTACGTCCAAGCGCTATGCTGACACGTAACTTAGCAGCGATGGATACTGAAGAAGCGATTCGCGGTAATCCGATTGATGGTGTTGTCTTATTGGTTGGCTGCGATAAAACCACCCCCGCATTATTGATGGGCGCCGCCAGTTGTAACTTGCCGACGATAGTCGTCACTGGTGGACCTATGCTCAATGGTAAGCACAAAGGTAAAGACGTGGGCTCAGGAACTCTAGTCTGGGAACTGCACCAAGAGTATAAAGCGGGCAATATCAGTCTTGCAGAGTTTATGAATGCTGAAGCCGATATGTCTCGCTCAACGGGCACCTGTAATACCATGGGCACAGCATCAACTATGGCTTGTATGGCGGAAAGTTTAGGCACAAGTTTACCGCAAAATGCCGCCATTCCTGCCGTAGATTCACGGCGTAATGTGTTGGCCCACATGTCTGGCATGCGTATTGTTGACATGGTGCATGAGGATTTAACGCTGTCGAAAGTATTGACCCGCGAGGCTTTTATCAATGCGATAAAAACCAATGCGGCGATTGGCGGCTCGACCAACGCGGTGATCCATTTAAAAGCGATAGCAGGTCGTATTGGTGTTGAATTGTCATTGGACGATTGGTCACACGGCTACGATGTGCCCACCATAGTGAATCTAAAACCTTCAGGTCAGTACTTGATGGAAGACTTTTACTATGCAGGAGGTTTGCCCGCAGTGTTAAAGCAGCTGTTTAATAAAAATTTATTGAATAAAGACACTTTAACAGTGAACGGCCAAACCCTGTGGGCAAATGTAATGGATGCGCCTTGCTACAACGAAGAGGTCATCATGAACATCGATGCGCCCTTAGTTGAAAATGGTGGGATTCGGATATTAAGGGGAAATCTTGCTCCCCGAGGCGCAGTAATTAAGCCTTCGGCGGCCAGTCCTCATTTAATGAAACACAGTGGTAAAGCTGTGGTTTTTGAGAGTTTTGATGACTATAACGCTCGTATAAACTCTCCAGAATTGGATATTGATGAAACCAGTATTATGGTGCTCAAGAATTGCGGCCCCAAGGGATATCCGGGCATGGCGGAGGTGGGTAATATGGGATTACCACCTAAGCTATTGAAAAAAGGCATTAAAGATATGGTCAGGATTTCCGATGCGCGCATGAGTGGCACCGCATTTGGCACTGTAGTCTTGCATGTTGCACCCGAAGCGCAGGATTTAGGTCCCTTAGCGGCGGTGCAAAATGGCGATATGATCACGCTTGATACCTTTGCGGGTATTCTGCAACTTGAGATCAGCGCTGACGAATTAGCAAATCGATTGGCTAAGTTAGCCTCGGTGAAACCCGTTCCCATCGGCACTGGATATTTGTCTCTTTTTAAAGAAAGAGTGCTGCAAGCGGACGAAGGTTGTGACTTTGATTTTCTAGTGGGATGTCGAGGTGCTGATATTCCGGCACATTCCCATTAAACATGGCACCTTTTTCTTTTATAATGAAACCAAATAATTATTTTAAAAAAAGGTTGAGTTATGAAGTTGAGTAATCAGTACCCGAGCTTAAAAGGAAAGACCATTTTTATTAGTGGTGGCGGTACGGGTATTGGCGCCTGCTTAGTGAGATCTTTTTTAGAGCAGGGCGCAAAGGTTGCATTTGTAGATATTCTTGTGGATGAGTCAAATCAACTGGTTAACAGCTTATTGACTAATCAAGCTGATGCAGTCTTAAAGTTTTATCCCTGCGATCTGATTGATATCGACGCACTAAAAACGGTGTTAGCAACAGTAGAACAAGAATTAGGGGCGATCTCAGTCTTAATCAATAACGCCGCCTGCGATCAACGTCATAGCATAGATGAAGTGACGCCCGAGTATTGGGATCACTGTTTAAATACCAATTTACGACATTACTTTTTTGCTGTTCAGGCTGTTAGGCAGCAAATGCAACGCCTCGGTGGTGGTTCAGTGATCAACTTAGGCTCGATGAGTTGGCACAATCGTCAGTCTGGCATGGCGGGTTATACCGCTTCTAAAGCCGGCGCTATGGGATTGACCCGAGGACTCGCCGCAGATTTAGGTAAAGATAAAATTCGAATTAATACCCTAACGCCAGGCTGGGTGATGACTAAACGTCAATTAACCCACTGGGTAGATAAAGATACGGCAAAACATATCGAAGATAATCAATGTATCAAAGACTATGTGATGCCAGAAGATATCGCAGCCATGGCATTATTTTTGGCTTCAGATGATAGCAAACTCTGCACTGCACAAAACTTTATCGTTGATGGTGGTTGGATTTAGTCATTAATAATACCGTTTGTGGTTCATTAAGTCGTTATTTATTACGCGTGGATAGGCGAGGAGTGCTGCTGATAAAAATTTAAATACTAAAAGGTGACACTACCGTTATGCAACTCTCAATATCAACGCAAAAATTAACTCATGCCGCATTTCCTGGAGAGTTGCATTTAATCACCTTAACCAATAGCCATGGTTTGGAGGTATTATTATCTAATTATGGCGCGAGCATTTGGTCGGTTAAACTTCATGACAAAGAAGCACAACCGATTGATTTAAGTTTGAGTTACAAAAACATTCAAGATTGGGCAAAAAAACCTTATTATTTTGGTATTACTGCAGGCCGCGTTGCGAATCGAATAGGCGGTGCTCAATTCTCACTCAATGGCAAACACGTTCAATTAACGCCAAACGAAGGTAATAATCAACTTCATGGCGGCGCCCAAGGATTAAGCCATTGTCTCTGGCAATGTGAAACCCTGCGCTACCAAGATGCTGTCGCGGCAAGTTTCACCATAATCAGTCCTGATGGTGACCAAGGCTACCCAGGTGAGCTAGTGATAAAAGTTGAATACAGATTAAATGAAAACAATGAGTTAATTATTACCTATGAAGCAAAATCGGATCAAAAAACGCCAGTTTGCTTAACCAATCATACTTATTGGAATCTAGCCTCCGATAAACAAAACGGAATACTAGGCCATTCTTTGCAACTCCAATCAAAACATATTTTAGCCTTAGATGCAGAGCAAATTCCTACGGGTGAATTAATCCAAGTAGAGAATACCGCCTTTGATTTTAGACAACCTAAAATGATTTTACGTGATATTCATACCTTAGATAATGGCTATGATCATTATTTTGTCATGGATAAAAAATACAGTAGCACATCAAATTTAAACGTCATTGCTAATTTGGCCGATCCTATTTCAGGACGTGAAATGGAAATAAGTACGACAGAACTAGGATTACAATTTTATAGCGGAAATTTTTTAGATGGCTCGCATTTCGATAATCACGGTCAGCCATTAATTCAATATCGCGGTTTATGTTTAGAAACCCATGGCTATCCAAACGCCGTTAATATTGATCATTTTCCGACTGTGATCCTAGAAGCCAATATCTTGTACAAACAAATTACGGTACACACATTTAAAAACATTTGAGTTTTATAAATTTTATAACCAGTAAATAACGAAACGTTTTAAGTTTGATCTTCTGAATTAAGAAGGTCTGGGGATTTTTGTCACTAAAATTTTGAAAGGGAATAATAATGAAAAATTTTAAACTAGTTTCAGCGTTCAGTTTATGGGCAGTTAGTGCCAGTTGCGCATTCGCGACAACTGTCGGGTTTTCACAGGTAGGGTCAGAAAGCGGTTGGCGAACTAGCTTCAGCGAGGCAGTAAAAGCAGAAGCCAAGCAAAGGGGCATTGACTTAAAATTTGCCGATGCACAGCAAAAACAAGAAAACCAAATCAAAGCCGTACGTAGCTTTATCGCCCAAGGTGTGGATGCGATTATTATTGCGCCAGTAGTCGAAACGGGTTGGAAACCGGTACTGAAAGAAGCCAAACGTGCCCACATTCCTGTTGTTATCGTTGACCGTAATATTAAGGTCGATGACGATTCATTATTCCTGACCCGCATTGCCTCTGACTTTACCGAAGAAGGCAGCAAAATCGCCCAATGGTTAATGGATAAAACCCAAGGCAAATGTGATATCGCCGAACTACAGGGCACTGTTGGTGCCACTGCCGCCATCGATCGTGCAGCCGGTTTTAATGCCGTTATCGCAAATTATCCCAATGCCAAGATTATCCGCAGCCAAACGGGTGAATTTACCCGTGCTAAGGGTAAAGAAGTGATGGAAGGTTTCCTTAAAGCACAAAACGGCCAAGCACTGTGCGCCGTTTGGGCACATAACGACGAAATGGCACTTGGCGCCGTGCAAGCCATTAAAGAAGCTGGACTAAAACCGGGGACAGATATCTTGATTGTTTCGGTTGATGGCGTACCGGATTACTTTAAAGCCATGGCCGATGGGGAGGCCAATGCGACAGTAGAATTGAGCCCCTATTTAGGCGAACCAGCCTTTGATGTTATCGATGCATTCCTTAAGGGAAACAAAGACCAATCTAAATTAATTAGCACTACGGGTGACGTTTATACCCAAGAAACCGCCGCCGCTGAATATGAAAAGCGTCGCCTGCGTTAATCGACGATAACGCGTTTCCTGGGGAGACAAGCTATGAGCCTTATCTTAGAACTGCAGAATATCAGTAAGCATTACCCCGGCGTGAAAGCGCTAGAAGAGGTGAGTTTACGTTTATATTCAGGGGAAGTTCATGCCCTCTTGGGCGAAAACGGTGCGGGTAAGTCCACACTGGTGAAAGTGATGACAGGGGCACAATCCAAAGATGGCGGGGATATTATTTTTCTGGGTGAACAACAACATTTTTGTACGCCGATTGAGGCACAGAAAATCGGGATCAGCACAGTTTATCAAGAAGTGAATCTGGTTCCGAATCTTTCCGTGGCGCAGAATTTATTTCTGGGCCATGAGCCTAAACGTTTTGGGTTAATTCACTTTAAAAAGATGTATGCCGATGCCCGCAGCGTATTGACTCAGTTTAAGCTGGATATTGATGTCACTGCGCCACTGTCACAATACTCTATAGCCGTACAACAGCTTATCGCCATTGCCCGTGGCGTAGCCATGTCAGCCAAAGTGTTGGTATTAGATGAGCCAACGGCCAGCCTTGATGCGGATGAAGTACAAGTGCTATTTGGCATTTTAAAACAGCTTAAACAAAAGGGTGTGGCCATAGTGTTTATCACCCATTTTCTCGATCAGGTTTATCAGATAAGTGACCGCATTACGGTGCTGCGAAACGGTCGTTTTATTGGTGAATATCTCACATCTGAGTTACCCCAATCCCAATTGATTGAAGCTATGCTCGGGCGTTCATTGCTAGAGCAACTGGTTGATAAAAAGATTGAAGATAATCCAGCAAAGGGTACTTCAGCGGTACTGTTATCCCTTGAGGGCGTGTCCGTTAAAGGCTCCATTCAAGCCATGACGCTCACTGTACCTAAAGGTCAAGCAGTGGGTCTTGCTGGCTTGTTAGGTTCAGGGCGCAGTGAAGTTTGCAATGCAGTTTTTGGACTGGATTTGCTTGAAAGCGGCAGCATTCACTTAGCAGGTAAAAAATTAAATCTTTCACAACCTGTTGATGCGATTCATGCGGGGATCGCGCTGTGTCCTGAAGATCGCAAAATTGACGGCATCATTGGACCTTTATCCATTCGCGAGAACATCATTTTAGCCTTGCAGGCGAGGGTGGGATGGTGGCGCTGTTTATCGAAAGCGAGGCAAGAGGAAATTGCCCAGTTCTTTATCGATAAATTGCAGATCGCCACGCCCGATGCCGACAAACCCATAGAGCAGCTCAGTGGCGGTAATCAGCAGAAAGTGATCTTAGCGCGCTGGCTTGCCATTGAACCGATTTTGTTAGTGCTCGATGAACCGACCCGCGGTATCGATATCGGCGCCCATGCCGAAATTATCAAACTGATTAGATCCCTGTGTGACGATGGTATGTCGCTGCTCGTTGCCTCCTCCGAATTAGATGAACTTGTCGCATTCTCCAACAAAGTCGTGGTGATGCGCGACCGTTATGCAGTGCGTGAATTAACGGGATCAGAACTCACCTCACAACACGTTATGCAAGCCATTGCGGAGGGATAAATGAAAAGCTCAGCAGAAATGATGTCGCCGGAGGCTTTACCTATGAATAGCCAGCAAACAATGACCAAAGAAAAAACAGACCGTTATCAAGCGGGTAAGTCAAAGTCCTTCGGTCGTTATCTTTGGCCTTTATTAGCGTTAGCCTTATTGCTGCTAGTTAACTTGTTTATCGACAGCAGTTTTTTCCATTTAACCTATCAAGATGACCGTCTTTATGGCTCCTTGATTGATATTTTAAACCGCAGTGCGCCAGTCGCTTTGCTCGCGATTGGCATGAGTTTAGTCATTGCCACAGGTGGGATTGACCTCTCTGTTGGTGCTGTGATGGCAATCGCAGGCGCGGTCTGCGCTAACCTTTTGCTGGTGCCGGATATCAGCTTAGTGACAGTGGTATTGGCGGGTTTGATGGTTGGCCTCGCGGCGGGTTGTATTAATGGTGCCTTGGTCAGTGTTTTAGGCATTCAGCCCATTGTGGCAACTTTACTGCTTATGGTTGCTGGGCGCGGCGTCGCTCAGCTAATCAATCAGGGGCAGATCATTACCTTTCAACATGAAGCATTTGCGGTAATCGGTGTTGGGCAGTTTTTAGGCTTACCTATGCCGATTTGGATTGTCATTGGCATGTTGCTACTGACCCAATTATTGCTGCGCAGAACCGCTTTGGGACTTTTTATTGAGGCCGTAGGTTGTAACGCCAAAGCGAGTCGTTACCTTGGTATTAATGATAAATCCATCAAGCTGTTCGTGTATGCCATTGCCGGATTATGCGCAGCGTTAGCCGGCATGATAAGCACTGCCGACATTCAAGGATCAGACGCTAATAATGCGGGCTTATGGCTTGAGCTCGACGCCATCTTAGCTGTAGTGATTGGTGGCGCAGCGTTAACTGGTGGCCGTTTCTCACTTGTGTTGTCGATCATCGGCGCGCTGATCATCCAAACCTTGGCCACTACGATTATCGTCAGCGGTTTACCTGCCAAATTTAACCTGTTGATCAAAGCCATAGTGATCTTAAGTGTACTGTTACTGCAGTCTGAGAAATTTAGACGTCAGCTATCGGGACTATTCAAACTTCGCACCTTCAACAGCGCCAAGGCTGGAGACAAAAAATGATCGCTAAACGTTTTATTCCCCTATGGATCACGGCCTCCTTACTGCTAGTGATGTTTTTGATAGGTTCAATGCAGTTTGAAGGCTTTGCCAGTGTCAGAGTCGTGACTAACTTATTCCGTGATAACGCTTTTTTACTGATCACCGCACTCGGGATGACGTTAGTCATCATCTCCGGGGGCATCGATTTATCCGTAGGCTCAGTGATTGCCTTAAGTGGCGTGCTCACCAGCGTGTTAATTACCGAATATCACTGGCATCCACTGCTCGCCTTTGCACTGGTTCTGCCCCTTGGCACACTCTTTGGTGCCTTGATGGGCAGCATTATCCACGTTTACAAGCTTCAACCCTTCATTGTGACCTTAGCGGGGATGTTTTTAGCACGTGGCATGGCAACCACCATCAGTGAAGAATCAATCGCGATTGATCATCCGTTTTACGATGCCATTGCTGATTTGAGCATTGCCTTACCCGGTCATGGTTCGCTTGATATTAGCTCACTGATTTTTATTCTGTTTTTCATCATTGTTGCCGTCATGATGCACTACAGCCGTTTCGGAATCAATGTGTACGCCCTTGGCGGTAATGCGCAATCGGCGGAGTTAATGGGGATTTCTATCGCGAAAACCACTATCTGTATTTATGCGCTCAGTAGTTTTCTCGCAACGTTGGCGGGAATTGTATTCACCTTTTATACCTTTTCCGGTTATGCGCTCGGAGCGATTGGAGTCGAGCTCGATGCCATTGCCGCTGTGGTGATTGGCGGCACTTTACTTACCGGCGGTAGGGGCTTTGTGTTAGGTACTGTGCTTGGGGTGTTTTTAATGGGGGTGATCCAGACCTACATTACCTTTGATGGCACGCTCAGCAGTTGGTGGACCAAGATAGTGATTGGATTATTACTATTTTTCTTCATCGTGTTACAAAAACTCTTGAATGGACGTAAACCTAGCCATGGATAAGTTAACCTCAATGACTCGCTCTAAACCTATTAGCTATAAGCATGTTAGCTCTCAACATGGTAACGCTAATCAAATTCACCCTAAATCAAGCCGTTTTTCGGCACTGGCGGTGTCAATTGCGCTGTCGGTTTGTATGGCAGGCCCTGCGAATGCAGTGCCTGTACTTGAGCATAAAGCTGTCGTTCATCAGGCCATTACCGCACAAAATACCAAATCCACTGTTCAAAACGCGCCTTTTATTGCCCGCAGCGCCGATCCTTGGGTAATTAAAGCCGACGATGGCAGCTATTACTTTATCGCCTCTGTACCTGAATTTGATCGAATAGAACTGCGCCATGCCGCCACGATTCAGGCTCTAAGCCAAGCAAAGCCTAAGATCATTTGGCGTAAGCATGAGTCTGGGCCCATGAGCATCGACATTTGGGCGCCCGAACTACATAAGATTGATGGCCGTTGGTATATCTATTATGCCGCCAGTGATAAAGACCTGCGTTTTCATAACCGTATGTTTGTATTAGGCTTAAATGGCGATGATCCGATGACGGGTGAGTGGGAGGAACTCGGACGCCTTAAGACAGCGCACGATGCATTTTCCTTAGATGCCACCAGCTTTCAAGTAGGCGAACAGCGTTATTTTATTTGGGCGCAGCAAGATGAGGCTAAAAGCTACAATACGGGATTGGTGATCGCCAAAATGATGTCGCCGACGCAGGCGTCAGCAGCGGAAACCATCATCACCGAACCTTTGCTCGACTGGGAAAGATTAGGTTTTAAAGTCAACGAAGGCGCTGCCGTGCTCATTAAAAATGGCAAAGTCTTTGTGACCTATTCCGCTAGCGCCACAGATGATCGATACGCTATGGGCTTGCTGTGGGCGGATAAAACGGCCGATCTCCTCGATCCCAATAGCTGGCACAAAGCACCCACATCCGTATTTAGCAGTAATCCAGTACTTAAACGTTTTGGCCCTGGGCACAACAGCTTTGTACTGGCAGAAGACGGTAAGACGGAGTTAATGTTCTACCACGCCCGCAATTACCTTGAACTACAAGGAACGCCACTCACCGACGGCAATCGCCACAGCTATTATCGCGCGATATATTGGTCAGCAGATGGCATGCCACAGTTTGATAATGAGCTCAGCGATGAACAAACGTTTGCTAAGTGAAGCTAAAAACTTCTCCTAACTAAAATTGTATAAGCACAATAATAGGGCTAAGCAGTAGCGTTGAGCTAGAACAGAATTAGGATTAGCGGGGAGCGTAGCGTCCTCTGCTAGTCCTTGACTTTTAAATACTATTCAAGTGGTTGACTTATAGAATATCACCATTAAATATCCTCAGTAACGCCTAATGCTGGTTTTTACATCGCGCTCGTTCTGATAGCTTTCACGATATGGCATTGTGAATGGAAAATTTCTACAGGCCCCAATTGAGATGAGTTTGCGCATATCATCTACCTAATTCCTCTTTTTCTGTTATCTTGCGTTTATTGATGCTTAACCACTAATGCAAACCTAAGAAGGTTGAAATGAATTTAGCGAGCACACTAACTGATGTATCCTCGATAAAAGATTATTTAGGTTTATTTACCTCAATTATTACTATTATTAGTATTTTTATTGGCTTAATGATTTGGTATTACAAGAAACGGCCAAGTGTTGAAGCTAATGTGGTAGTTAAGAAAGATTTACTAAAGTTGAGACTTAGAAATCACAAGGATTCACTGGCTGAAATTGATCATGTTCGGTTGGTAAGAAAGAGAGCATTCTGGCGAGTCCCAGAGTTTAACGACAATAACTATGGTTATTTGGTTGATTCGAAAAACGGAGATATTTTCCCTTTTCAAAGTGACGAACTAAATATAGCTATTAGCCCTAATGAGAGTGTTAAAGAGTTTAACATTTATTTCTCTAATATTGCTGGTTTATATGATGACTTTTTACCGTATGAATATCTATCATTTCAAAAAGTAAAGTCTCTTAGTAAACCAGTCAAAATGCCCAATTGTCATATTGGCATATATCTTAAATCCGGAAGAATTGTATGTGTGTCCCTACCAGAGGAGTTTTATAGCTACTATCGGCGAAAGGAGGGAAGTTTATTCGATACAGATTACGATATATTAATGGGGCAAGGTGATATAACTCTTACATTTAATTCGATGGAAGCCAACATGGAGCATTTGAAAAGGTTGCGAGAATCATATTACGTTGTACGTCGAAATTACCATTTATTGCTATGGTAATTTCGAACTTAAAATTTTTATGACCAAACTTAACCTGCTAGAATTGCTTTCCGATATACAGTCTTTATAGTAGTAACACTCAAATTTTGACTGGCGGAAACCTAAGGTTAAACCGCCATTTCCTACGATATGTGAATATTGGGTATCAGACTTTATTACTCTCACGCCATTACGGATATTCAGTGGTTCTCAGTAATCTTACTTCATATAAACCACCTGCAATCGAGCCAGCTTTAGCGACAAACTTAACGGTAAAGGGCTGAGTGGGGGCGCTCAGCATTTCGGCGGGAATAGGGTAGTCTTGGCTATAAAAGTCTGCGCCTTTTTCTCCACTCAATGTCACGGCTGCGAGTAACTTGTCGTTAATGTGGATCTCAAACTCTCGGCCTGTATCTAAGCCGAAGTAGGTGAGCCTTAACAGCGGTGCGGTTTCTCCCTTTGCATTCAACTGATAACTAAACCAATCGTGGGCGTGGCGCCAATGGCGAGTGCCATTGAGTCCAGCTTCACTCTTAGATGCCTTAAAGAAATGATCAGCTTCAGGTTGTTGCTCACCGGGTAAGACGATATCGAGTGTCTGCGCCGTAAGTTTAGCTTCCAATTGAGATTTCATACTCAGAGCTTGCTGTCGCTGTTGCCACTCATTAGGCGCACTTTGACCAAAATAAACCGTGTAACGACTGTCGTGGAGGCGAAAGAAGGGGATCAGCTCTAAGGATTTAGCCTGATTCATCCGCGCCTTGCCGGTAGAAAACTTAAGTTCACTGAACGGCAAGCGGGTGATCTGCTGTAAAAATGCGGTGCCATCGCTAATAAAAATCGGCGCTTGGTCGGATTCACACAGAGGGCCTTTGGCAATGTGGCCCATGCGGCTACTATCACCGATAAAGTTTAAGGATTCATTGACAATCGGCTGTGTTTTGGCCGCCAGAACAATCGGCCCATACAGGACTGAGTAATAAGAGCTTTTATCGGGTATTTGTTCTAACGTCACAGTCATGGGTAAGGTGATGCTGATCTTATCGCCCTTATGCCACTGACGTTTGATCTTGATGTACTGGCCTGCAACGGCGTTAAACTTTTGCGCTTGACCATTAATACTCAGCGTTAAATCATCATGTTGCACCCACTGCGGATATCGCACATTAAGGGCAAACTGCGCATCCTTGTCTAAGGTTATTTCTGAGGTATTAGCATCAGGGAACAAGGTTTTCTGCGTAACGGTAATACCTTTTTCCTGCCAATGTACCTCGGAGTCGACAAACAGATTCACATAAAACTCATCACCCTCGCTGGCGTAAATGAGTTCGCCATACTTAGCGTGATTTTCAATCCCAGAACCGACACAACACCACATACTTTGCTGGGCAGAGGAATAGACGCGGTAATGATCGGGCCTCATAGGCGTAAAGTACACAAGTCCACCGTTATCAGGGTGTTGAGACGACAAAATGTGATTATAAAGGGCGCGCTCGTAGTACTCGATATAAGCTAAATCGGCTTTATTTTCATCGAGTAGCTTGTTTTCATAGAGTAGCTTAGACAGTTTTAGCATGTTGTAGGTGTTACAGGTTTCGGGCCCTTCGGCCGATTCCAACATGCTGCTGAAATCGTCACTGGGATGCAAATGCTCCCGCACACTGTTACCGCCAATGGATGCCGTGCGCTTATGCACGACTTGCTGCCAGAAGAAATCGGCACTGTCTAACCAAACCTTGTTATTACTTAACTCTGCAATGCGGGCGACGCCGACGATTTTCGGAATTTGCGTATTAGCATGTAAACCCGTGAGTTTGTCTTTGTGGTGTAACAGTGGCTGCAGCAAGGATTGATCGGTATAGCGTTTAGCTAGAGCTAAGTATTTATTTTGCCCTGTGATGGCGTAAACATCGGCTAAGGTTTCGTTTAAGCCGCCATATTCGGTACGCAGCATCAGTTGCAACTGTTCATCACCCAGCTTATTGCTTAAATGCAGCATCCAATCGGCGAAATTCACCAGCATTTTTTTCGCGGTTGGATTATTGGTGTACAGATAGGCATCCCTTAAGCCTGCAAACACTTTATGGACATTGTACCAAGGCGCCCAAGCTTGGTTGAGGGTGAATAAATCAGCCTCTATCTTACCTTGCTCGATTTGCTGCCATAGCAGACGGCTATTGGGCACACCGCCAAGATAACCATTGCCATGGGCTTGCTGACACTTTTCTAACTCGGCCACCATGTAATTGAGTCGTGCTAATACGGCTTCATCGCCCGTCGCCGCGTACATCAGCGCAAGCGCTGAAAGATAATGTCCGCCGATATGACCATCTAAACCCGTATCTTCCCAATTAGGATAATTTTCAGCTGTGGTCGCTATGCCTGCATCCTTACGATAGGGCGCTAATAACCGTTCGGGATCCATCGACATGATGTAGTGCAAGTCGGTTTGCTGGGCATGCAGAAAAGGGCCGGCGGTAATACGCACATCATTAAGTGGGATAGTACTTGGTGCTGCAAAGCCGAGTGGTGTGAATAAACAGAGGCTTAAGAATAATGCGGATTTCATATCAGATCCCTTTAAAGTTTAGGCACGTAAAACTCATCTCACACTAGCTATTCGGTTTAGAACAGTGGGCAATAATAGACTTGCAGCTCACAAACATTTGCGTAATGCGGACACTTGCACCACAAAAAATATCGCTAATAAAAAGCCCCAAATAGAAGGGGCTTTAAACTCAGAACTTAAAATAAGAGCTTGAGCTAAGGGCATAAGCTAAAGGTTTTAGGTCAGCAGCTTTAAATGCAAGAACGCTCTATTCCTGAATAGAAGGTTTACCAAATACTGGCATACCCACATCATCCCAACGTAATGCCTTCACATAGGTATGGCGGTTAGGATCCCATAACGGGTCGCCTTCAATTTCAGTGTAGGTGCGCGCGTGGTAAATCAATAGATCGGTTTCACCATCTTCCGCTAAGGTAAAACTGTTATGTCCCGCACCGTAAACACCGTGCTCATAACAACTTGTCATCACAGGTTCTGATGATTTATGCCATTGAGTTGCATCGAGTAAATCGGCATTCTCATCAATAGACAGTAAACCCATGCAATAATTTTCATCGGTAGCACTGGCGGAATAGGTGATAAAGATTTTGCCATGACGTTTTAGCACGGACGGACCTTCGTTAACCCAAAAGCCTTTGATCTCCCATGGATATTCAGGCTTGGTTAACATGACAGGCGTTGAGCTTATCTTGTCTGGTGTGTCCATTTTGGCAATGTAAAGATTGCTATTGCCTTGGATGTCTGGGGCCTTTTGTGCCCACACATAGTACAGCTGACCATTGTGTTCAAAAGTTGTTGCATCGAGGCAGAATGTGTCGATACCGGTATCGAGCTGACCAAGGAACTGCCATTCGCCCGTCAGTGGGTTGGCATCATTACAACGCAGCACATACATGCGATGTTGAAACAGCGCATCTTTAATTTCTCGGCTCGGCGCAATTGCAACATAGAGATACCAAGCACCTTGATTAAAATGGATTTCTGGCGCCCATACTAAGTCAGAATATGCACCCGTATCCGGTTTATGCCACACATCAACCGGAGTCGCATCGGCAAGTCCTGCAATCGTGGTCGCTCTGCGTAATTCAATGCGGTCGTACTGCGGCACTGACGCGGTGAAATAATAAAAACCATCCGTGTGCTTATAAATAAAAGGGTCGGCACGTTGTTCAATTAAAGGGCTGAGCTTTAACATCTTTTACTCCAAACTATTCCAAAACCGGATTACAAAAAATGAACTTGAAAAATTAACATCACTGATCCAAATAGCAGATCTATCATTGAATCAACACCGCTACACCGAGACTTGTGGATCGCCATTACCGCCTTGAGTTGTGTGCTTAGGCTTAGGCGTGGCCTCTTCATTAAGAATTTCCATATCGGGTAGTGCTTGCTTGATATCTTCATAAACACGGTCAGATATTTTGTACTTAAACATCAACAACCCCATCAGCGCGTGGAAAGCACCAGGAATGACAGTTAACATCAAGGAAATCCCTGTCAGGGTGAAACTGCTTTGTACTTGCCCTGGTTGATAGTTGAAGTAAGTCAGTAACATGCCCACTACAAAACCTGCGGCGCCCATACCCGCTTTTTGGGCGAATGAGATCCCACCAAAAGCTAAACCCGAAACCCTATGACCTGTTTTAACCGTGCCGTAATCGACCGATTCAGAAATCACTGACCAAAAGACAGGAGCATGTAAATCCACCACAAAGGAGATCGCAAAATAGAGCACAAAGGCAAGTACGATATCACCTGGCTGCACGGTAAAGAACATCAGTACACTTAAAATACCAACGATGAGTTGGCTATAGCGGAACAGCTTAAGCTTACAGTAACGCTTAGTGATCCAGGTTGAGGCCACCATCGCCAGAATCGCGGCGCCAACACCGGTTGAGAGAAATGCCGACAGCATTTTGGCGTCGCCACCGAGGTAATATGTCGCGTAATAGGCGGCAACTGAGCCGCGAATAACGTAACCGACTGTGCCTATCACGCAGATAGAACACAGCACTAACCATTGATCGTTCTTTAATAGCAACTTCAATTGTGTACCAATAGGCTTAGTTTCTACTTTGTAGGCCACACGCTCTTTAGTGGTAAAGAAACAGAATAAAAACAACAATGTTGCCATTAATGCCATTACCCCCATGGCCTTTTGATAGCCAGCAGCAAGGTTATCACCGCCCCAAGATGCTGCCAGCATAGGCACAATAATGGTCACTAAAAAAGCGGCAATTTTAGCGAAGAACAGTCGATAGCCATTGGCGGATAAGCGCTCTTTGGGGTTGTCTGTTAATACGCTAATAATGGAAATATAAGGAATAGTGACTGTAGTGAAAATAATCGTCACCAGAATATAAGTGGAATAAGCCCAAATCAGTTTGGCGTTGTAGTCCCAGTCCGGTGTACTAAAGGTTAAAAAGACTGACAGTCCAAACGGCACCGCCATAAACAGGAAGTAAGGGCGATAACGACCCCAACGTGTGGTTACTTTATCGTTAATAATGCCCATGAGTGGATCGGTAATGGCATCGATTAAACGAACCAGCAAAAACAAAATCCCCACATCAGCAGGTTTTAGGCCAAAGATGTCAGTATAAAAGAAGGTAATAATTAACATCATTGAAGACATCACCACGTTTACGGCCATATCCCCAGAGCCGTATCCGATCTTTTCAATGACCGACAGTTTATGAGAACTCATCAGAAATCCTTATTATATTTTTTATAAACAGTGAGTTAATGTATCAGCAACACGTTATACCGTATTCCCCATGTTAATACATTCTCTAACTGTTAATTTTCCCATGTTGGATTGTTACTTATTTGTCTTGATAGTATGATAACCTTAATCATCATACAATAGCATAATAGCTATTTTGTTATATTTGGATCTTGTTTCATTAAGGAGAATTGATGCCACCACTATCTGTTTCATCTAAAAAACACCTTAAGCGGCTCAACTGTGCCTTGCTGCTCGGCCTTCTTGGCACTGTCAGTAGCATCAGCGCAAAACAGGTGAGTATTCATGATCCGGTAATGGCGCAAGAAGCGGAGAACTATTATCTGTTTAGTACCGGCCCTGGCATTACTTATTATTCTTCCAAGGATAAAGTGCACTGGGCATTAGCGGGCAGGGTATTCGACACTGAGCCCACATGGGCTCGCAGTGTTGCACCGGGTTTTAATGGTCACCTATGGGCGCCGGATATCATTGAGCATAACGGCAGTTTTTACCTTTATTACTCTGTCTCGGCCTTTGGTAAAAATACCTCCGCGATTGGTGTAACCGTCAATAAAACCCTTGATAAACAATCAAAAGATTATCAGTGGCTTGATAAGGGCATGGTGTTGCAGTCTATTCCCGACCGCGATGCATGGAATGCCATTGACCCGAATATTATTGTCGATGAACAAGGCACGCCTTGGATGAGTTTCGGTTCATTCTGGCAAGGGTTGAAGCTCGTTAAACTCAATAGTGACTTTATCTCGATTGCTGAGCCGCAGGAGTGGCATACCTTAGCCAAGCTAGCACGTCCTGCACTGCTAGCAGAAACCGAACCCGGCCCAGCGCAAATTGAAGCCCCGTTTATTTATAAAAAAGCGGCTTTTTACTATTTATTTGTCTCCTACGGTCTTTGCTGCCGTGGTGACGACAGTACCTATCATTTAGCGGTTGGCCGCTCGAAATCAGTGACGGGCCCTTATCTTGATAAAGCCGGTAAAGACATGGCTCAAGGTGGCGGCTCCGTGTTGCTTAACGGTACTAAGGCATGGCCAGGATTGGGGCACAACAGCGTGTATCAATTTGATGGAAAAGATTATTTAGTCTTTCACGCCTACGAATCCGCCGATAATGGCTTACAAAAACTCAAAATTGCTGAACTGACATGGAACCAAGGTTGGCCAGTGGTCGACCCTAATGCGCTCACCCAATATCAAAGTGTATTAGTTGACTCAGTAGGAAATAAATAACAATGACTCATTCTCTGACTACATTATTCGCCGTAATGGCGCTGTCATCCTGCTTGGGGGCAGGTATGGTTCAAGCATCGCCCATATCAACGGACGATAACCGCATCACCAGCGAAACGTTTGCCAACCCTTTGTTTAGAAATGGCGCAGATCCTTGGCTTGAATACTTTAATGGTAACTATTATCTGACCACGACAACGTGGACTTCTGAATTAGTGATGCGCAAATCGCCCACGATTGCCGGGCTTGCCGATGCTCCCGCGCACAATATTTGGACTGGTACAGATAAATCCCGTTGCTGTAATTTTTGGGCATTTGAATTCCATCCGATGCAAACCGTCAATGGTCTACGCTGGTATGTCATTTATACCTCAGGCGTTGCAGAAAACTTCGACGGTCAGCGCAATCATATCCTTGAAAGTGAAGGCAGCGATCCCATGGGGCCATACACCTATAAAGGTACGCCTATGCCGGATCATTGGAATATCGACGGCAGTTATTTGGAATATAAGGGACAGTTGTATTTCCTCTGGTCTGAGTGGCACGGTAAAGATCAAGTCAATTTAATCGCTAAAATGAGCAATCCTTGGACCGTTGAAGGCGAACATAAGGTGATCACTCAGCCTATTTATGCGTGGGAAAAGTCTGGTCTAAACGTTAACGAAGGACCAGAAATCATTCAGCACCAAGGGCGCACCTTCCTTGTGCATTCGGCAAGTTTTTGTAATACAGAAGATTACTCACTTGGCGTGGTCGAGCTCACGGGCGCCGATCCTATGGATCCCGCAGCGTGGACTAAATACGACAAGCCTTTTTTCAGTAAAGCCAATGGGGTTTATGGTCCTGGACATCACGGATTCTTTACCTCCCCCGACGGCAGCGAAGATTGGTTGGTTTACCACGGCAACTCTTCACCCACAGATGGTTGCAGTGGCACACGCGCCGCCAGAGCCCAACCCTTTAAGTGGGATGACAAAGGCCTGCCTAACTTTGGTGAGCCAATGGCAGATAAGCAACCCTTACGCGTTCCTAGTGGCGAGTTTGGGCCATTGAAAGCCCAAGTTGAAGGGGTAAAATACCGCATTGTTAACCATGATACCGACCAGTGCCTCATCACCAATGCCAAGGGCGATGTCAGCGTTAGCCGTTGTGACGATAAAGCCAGTACTTGGGTGATTGATCCCACCAATGACGGGCTTTATCGATTTGCTAACGTGGCCGAAGGCACTTTTCTCACCCAAGAAAATTGCCAAGACAGTGAAGCATTGGGCGTGAATGCTGCGCCTTGGGTGGCTTCCCGTTGCCAACGTTGGTCAGTGGATGCCAGTCATGATGGCTGGTTCCGTTTTGCCAATGAACGTTCTATTCAAAATCTACAAGCCGCCAATTGCAGTACCCAAAAGGGCGCAGCTGTGGTTACTGGTGAAAACCGCGTCAGCGATTGTACTGACTGGCGGATTGAACCGGTATCCCATTTAGCCATTGTAAATGCCCATAGTGGACGAGTGGTGTCGGCGCAACAATGCGACGTTAAAGCCAATGCCAATGTGGTTCAACATGAATATACCGCCAATGCCTGCCAGCAATGGCAAGCAACATCCACCACTGATGGTTATTACCGCCTGCAATCGAAGCAGCTAACGGCGAACAAACAAGCCCAATGCTTAGTGAGTGTTGATGGCAACTTACAGCTGGGTGGTTGCGAGCAGGCGGACAGTGAATGGCGAACTGAGTTTATGCCAAATGGTTCACTGCGTGTCGTCTCGCGTAAGGGCGGTTCATCGATGAAAGTGGCAGGCGAGTCCTATGCCAATGGCGATAATATCGTTGAGGATGTCTGGAAAAATACCATTTCGCAGCAGTTCTATTTCAGAGAGGTGAAATAGCAACAAATAGTTTGTAACGGGTGCTTGAAATGTCGTTTGAGTTGAGGTCGCTTAACGACATCTTGGTTGAGCCTATGTTGCTCAGCGCTGTGCAGTAACTGTTTAACAGTTACTGCTTTTTTATACCTCTACCACTTACTCATCGCCTGCCAAACTAATCGAATGGCCGCAAAGTAAGCACAATGCTAAAAGCGGCCACCAATCCGCTAGCGACACCCCCATGCCTTCAAACACCGCAATTTTAACTCCGTGCTGCAGTGACATCACCATGGCAAAGGTTGCGCCACCAATGCCAAAACAGGCCGTAAAAAAGAGGTAAATGCGGCGCTAAGGGTGAGTAGGGCAAACATGTCAGCGGGGATCACATCAAATGAAAACCATGAAGAGGGCATAAGTCGTATTCGAGAAGTGTGAGGGTGCCAACAGTAGCAAAATCGCTTGAGGCTTTCAAAGCTCATAAGCTGTCACTTAGATTCCCACTGGTGTCTCAACGAGTTAGGGTAAGTCCTGCCCAGACCACTTAGTAAAGTCGATCTATGAAAGTTAACCAATAACTGATTTAGCTGCATCGTTGATGCATGTCGTGATAGTAGGCCATCATGTGGATGACCAAAAGAAAAAGCTAATCAATTGATTAGCTTTTTTAAGTTCTTTTATGGCTGAAGCATCAGACTTAGAAAGAGTAGCGCGTACCAATCGCAAAGGTGCGGCTAAACAAAGATGAACCACTATTATACAAGTTAAAGTCAGTATAAGCAGAGTGGAACTCTTCACCGGTTAAGTTAGTGGCATCGAAGGTAAGTACCCAGTCAGGGGTAACATCCCAGCTAAATTGAAAGTCCATGTTCGCTTCTGAGTCGCTGTAAATCCCCGTTGGCATTGAACAGCAGAAGTTATAACCCGTTAGGAACTTGTCACGGTACACATAGGACAAGCGTGCAGAATATTCTTCTTTTTCATAGGCTAATACCACACTGTATGAGTTTTTAGAGACACCGACTAACGGCTTAGTTTCATAACCAATTAGCTCGCCCGCACCGCCATCAGTATCAGCGGCAAAGATCGGATCTTTGGTTTTGCCATCTATGTAGGTGTAACTGGTTTGTATGCCAATACCTTGCAACCAACTAGGCAGTTCATCGGGGAAGTAGGTAAAACCAAGCTCTAAACCATCTAAGCTACCTTTACCCGCATTGGAAGGTTGTGTGAGTACGTATTTTGCGTTGTACTCTGGATTAGAATTGTCTGTTACTTCGATGTTGCGACTCGTGGTGTAGACAAAACCATCGACTTCACGCTTAAACAGTACGCCATATAAGCTGCTACTTGGCGCAAAATAATATTCTAATGACAGATCGTAGTTCTGCGATTCAACCGGTTTTAAATCAGGGTTACCGCTCGATGCATAACCAAACTCAGCCTCTGTACCAGCATTTGGAGGTGTCAGTGTCATGGTAGGGTTTAAATCACCAAAAGCGGGGCGACTGATTGTTTTTCCATAAGAGAAACGTAATAACAGGTCATCCGTTAAATAGTAACGCGCCATAAAGCTTGGCAGCACATCGGTTGCATCGGTTGATTGCGTTACTTTGCTTGCCGCAGATTCATTAAAAGCCAAATCGGTACTGCTGTTAACCACACGCACACCTATCTGACCATCTAAAGGTAAACCAAAGAGCTCAGTGCTGTAGTTCGTTTGCAGGTAGGCCGCCATGGTTTGTTCTTCAATATCAAAAGAACGCGAATCTAAATAACCACCGCCATTGACAGCTAGGCCATAGTATTCACGCATCTGCCCTACATTATCCAATAAATAACCGCCGTCAGCTGACAACCAGTTGCTTGGCACATAGGCTTGACCGTCATAAAAGCCAGGTTCCGTAGTTGTTGATAAGCCAGTAATATCCGTTAAACGACAATTTGAACCATTGATAGAGCAGTTACCACTGCTTTGATCTTTCGATTTCGATTTGGCGGTACGTTTATCATAACGCACACCAAAATCGATCGTGTCAAATAGACCTAGTTCAATGGCATAGTCGCCATCTAAGTTCCACGATATCGCATCGCCTTCATCTTTACCGCTATTATCAAACAAACTGCCCATATTGAAGTCGGCAGCGTTGGTCAAACTGCCTTCATTAATATCGGTTGTGCTAGGATCATCTAAATACGCAAAGGCGGGATTACCTGTGCCATTGTAGTTAAAATCTACGGCTAACTGATTGCGTACTGCATTGGTTTGCATTGCCACAAAAGATCGGGTGTATTGACTGGTTTGGTAATTGATTTCGGATCGTAATCTTAAGTCGTCACCAATATCCCATTTACCCCCTAATGCATAAACATAGCTATCAGTCTCGCCCGTAGAACCATCACCGCTGGTAAACAAGGCTGCGTTATTGATGTAATTCTTCTTCACCACATTCGTATTGTCGTAGAATTCTGGGTTTCTGAAGTGGCTGTTACCATTAACAAATGAAAACAGCAGTGAGTTGAAATCTTCATTGCGATAACCGTTATAGAAAGCTTCAAAGAGATACTCTGAAGTGGCATTAGGTTGCCATTGTAGCGATAAGTTAACGGCAGGGCGCTTGCGGGTACCAGTATAATCGGTTAAGCCCATCGCATCGCGCAGCAACACATACTCAGTATCAACCCCGTTAACATTGAGCGTTGAGCCCGGTGTTGTTGATAGTGCTTCACCACGATTCACAAATGCGGAGTTAATACGTTCAAAATTATCGGCACGATAAGGATCAGATGAACCAACCCAAATATTTTGATCGCGATAATTACTTTCGGCGTACGAAGCATTAATCAAGGCGCCAAATTCACCAGAACTGGTATCCCAACGATCACTGGCAAGAATACTGAAATTAGGATCCACTTTTTCGGTTGAATCACTGTAGATACCACGGGCGGCAACGACAATCTTCTCCCCAGAGAAGTTGAAGGGCCGTTGGGTTTTAATGTCGATTTGACCCGCAATGCCGCCTTCAATCAGGTTGGCAGAACGCGTTTTATACACGTCAACACTGTTCAGTAGTGAGGCGGGAATATCCGCTAATGCCACAGAACGACCCGTTGAAGTAAAAATTTGACGACCATTAATCGTGGTAGATACATCACCTAAACCACGGATAGTGACTCCACTCACTTCTCCGCCGCCTCGACCAGTCACTTGAACGCCTGTAACCCTTTGCAGGGCCTCAACCACGTTATTATCGGGAAACTTACCAATATCTTCCGCAATGATGGAATCAACAATTTGAACGTTCTGTCGCTTCAGCTCGATAGCCTTCGTTAACGAATCACGAATGCCAGTAACCTGAATCACTTCTATCTCATCAACTTTTTTTTCTTCTTCTGCATAAGCGTTTTGGCACATCAAAGATATTGATGAGGCTATCGCTATGCTGAGCAGTGAACGTGTAAACATGAAAGAGCTCCCCAAGTGCAGTTATTTCATAAGTTTGTTTAATTTTTGGTAGATATTTTGTTATGTTAATTATAATGATGCTATTGTATGACTAATAACCTGTCAACACCTAATTTGTCAGTTTCTTGTTAAAAGATATCTTTGCTGTTTACAAATATACTATTGTATGATGAATTGTGGTTGTCGTGATCATCTCCCATAGGGCATGGGTTAAAAGTGATCAACCTAAAAACATAGAACTCTTTAAAAGCATTTTAAAATTAAGTACATAAATATTAATGGGGGAGATGACTATATGAAATTGAGTAAATTGATGCTTGCTATGACGGGGCTCATCGTTCTTGGGGGATGTGGCGGCGATGGGGATTCTGGTTCATTACCTCCCAATATGGTTCCAGAGAACCAACAATTACCGGATCCGACAATCAAGCAGGAAATGTTAGATTTTAATGATCTTGCAGTGCATGATCCGTCAATCATTAAAGCTGACGATACCTATTACGTTTTTGGTTCACATTTAGCTGCGGCTAAATCAACGGATCTGATGAACTGGCAATATTTGACTCGTATTGAGCCAGTACTTGATGCCAATGGCGAACCGGTTCTCGATGATGATAATAATCCTGTCACCATCACACGCATTGCAAATGCACCCACAGATCAAAATCCATTATTTAATACAGTTTCGAGCGAAATGGCGGCCGCTTTTAAATGGACTGGCGATAAAGTTCAAGGTTCGTGGGCGCCGGATGTTATCAAGCTTAAAGATGGAAAGTATTATTTCTATTACGATTTTTGTAATAATCCAGATGACCCTGTCTATCCAACACCTGTCTGTAATGCCCCACGATCTTTTATCGGCGTTGCCGTAGCTGACGCGATAGAAGGCCCATATGTCGATAAAGGTGTATTTTTGCGCTCAGGCTTAACGGCAGATGAGATTACTCAAGGTTTAGGACCTGATGGTGTAACCGCCTATAACGGTGGCACTATGCCAAATACCATTGACCCCGCTGTTTTCTATGACAAAGATGGACAACTGTGGATGACCTATGGATCTTACTTCGGTGGGATCTGGATCTTAAAAATAGATGAGACCACAGCAAAACCATTCCCGAATCAAGGCTATGGTAAGCGGCTAACCGGTGGTGAGTTTGCGGCTAATGAAGGCTCATATATTCTCTATAGCCCTGATGCTAACTATTACTATTTATTTACATCTATTGGTGGCTTTGCGGCCAATGGTGGTTATAACATTCGTGTCTCCCGCTCAGAAAATCCTGACGGCCCTTATGTCGATGCCAGTGGTTATGACATGACTCAAGTTTATAAAAATCCTGAAGAACATGGCAATAAGATACTCGGTGGTTTCGAATTTGTTGCAGAGAAAGGCGATACGGGAAGCACTCAGGGTTATTTATCACCAGGCCATAACTCAGCCTATTTTGATAAAAATACAGGTAAATATTTCCTCGTTACCCATACTCGTTTCCCTAACCGCGATGAGCAACACTCTGTACGTGTTCATGAGATGTTTATCAATGCAGATGGTTGGTTAGTGGTATCACCACATCGTTATGCGCCAATTGACGGTGATAATGTTGTCGATGCACTCGATCTCGTCGGTGACTATCGCTTTATTAATTTTGAAAAAGATACCAACACTTCACCAAAGACATCCGTTTACCTCACACTGACCGAGAGTCGTCTTGTGAAAGGGGAAGTCACGGGTAAATATCGTTTATACGATAACGAACCGAACAGAATCACGTTAACCCTTGATAATTTGGGTACATTCGAAGGTACTCTCGCATGGCAGTGGGATGAGACCCTCGCTAAATTGGTACCCACTTTCAGCGCATTGTCAAATGAGGGCGTCTCAGTTTGGGGCTCAAAACTGCTCGATAAGACCTCAGAACAACTATTAACCGACATAGGCAACAGCATAGATGTTGTCAGTGAAGCGACGGATGGTGTGATTGCGCTACCAACGCGCGGTACACGCGGTGCGACAATAGAGTGGACATCAAGCGATGCTACTGTAATTCACCCCGACGGCACTGTGGTTCGCCCCAATGTAGGGGAAGGTGACAAGGTAGTAACTTTGACCGCCACTATTATGATTAACGGTAAAAAAGTCTCGAAGACGTATCAAGTGACTGTGTTTGCGAGAAAAACCTATAACCGTATCGCGCAGTACAGTTTCGAGAACAACCTGACAGACTCATTAGGGCTGTTTGCAGCTGGTCAACCTACAGGCGATAGAATATTTAAACCTTCTGATTCAGTTAGTTATAGCATGGGACTTGAAGGGGAAGCACTGGCACTCGATGGCACCCACGGCGTGTTACTGCCTACAGGGATCATTTCAAGCTATGAGTACACTGTCTCATTCTGGGCCAATCCGACAGTCATCACTGGGTTTTCAACGGCATTTTTTGGTGCAGTCAATGAGGAAACCGCAGCCGATGGCGGTAAGTTCTCTAACACTTGGATCAGCATGCTGCCCCAAGGCTGGGATGGCAATACCATGTTTTGGAGTAACGGCAGTGCCTGGTTTGATGGTGTTACCGGTGAGCGCATACCTGAAAATACTTGGTCACATGTCGCGTTTTCGGTGAGCAATGGGCTGGTACGTGTCTTTATCAACGGTGTTGAAAAATTCAGTCGCGGCAATCTCAGCGATTATTTCAGCGGCCAACAGGGCGTCTTTGGGCTTGGGGTTAACTACTGGGATCTACCCTATAACGGTTTGATTGATGAACTTAAGGTATATGAAGCGGCATTGACTGCAGGTGAAGTCAAAGCTTTGGATATTGATAAATTACCAGACAGCGAATTACTAGCATCTGCAGTGGATATCCTCGATTTAGGCGATTTATCCTCAGTACGTGAAGATTTGCATTTACCTGTCACGGGTCCTTATGCGGCAGCAATAACTTGGGTATCTTCAGATCCGACTATCATTAATACCACTGGCGGCGTGACTCAACCAGGTCGTGAGGAAATCGATAAAGTGGTGACCTTGACGGCAACCATAAAGCTGGGACAAGCCACTCAAACCAAAGTGTTCACAGCAAATGTGAAGTCAATGGCGCCACCAACACCTGTAGCTGTCTATAGCTTTGAAGATAACCTAACGGACAGCACTGCTCACTTTGGTGCTGGCACTGTGGTGGGTAACTTAATTGGTACAACTGGTGGAGCCATTGCTTACGCTGATGGTGCTGTGGGCAAAGCGGCAGTATTTGACGGAAAATCGGGTATTGAACTGCCAAACAACCTGATCAAAGACAATAGCTATTCAATCTCTTTGTGGCTGAATCCTAAAGTCTTGAACAAATACACCAGTGCGCTCTTTAGTTATGCCAGTGCTTCAAGCTGGACCAGCGTATTACCTGGCGGACAAAACGACTATGAACAAGCGGTATTATGGTCTGGTGAAGCTTGGTATGACGGTAGAACTGGCTTTACTATGCCAAAAGAGACTTGGTCACACATGGTGTACACGGTTAATGGTGGGGATGTGAAGGTCTACATCAATGGTAACTTACTGTTTACTGGCGCCAACTTCCCGAACGTTTTCTCTGTACCCACCACAAAATTTGCGGTCGGCGTTAACTTCTGGGATACACCTTTCACCGGTTCGATCGATGAAATCAAGTTCTATGATGAAGCGATATCCGAGCAAGACGTGCAAGATCTGTTTGGCGAATCCAATCAATAGGCATAAGCAACACCCAAGCTATTGACGTTCATCACGAAAGCATCCGAAAGGGTGCTTTTTTATTTACAGTATTTACACAGTCCTTACTTCTCATTCTGTTTAGTAGCATTGCTATATACGTTTATTTGTTGAAAGATAATACCTCACCCCAAATGAGTGATTTTATGAACAATATTGTTGGTGTTGGCAAATTACTGATGACCATTCCCGTAGGTAATATTCTAGGGGAAAGCGTGCTTTGGGATGATAAAACCCAATCCATTTGGTGGACTGATATTGAAGCTGCTGAGATACTCAATTACTCAATTACGACTCAAAGTCTTCGAACTATTGCCATGCCGTATCGAGTCGGTTCATTTGGTCTAACGCAAAATGCAGAACAACTGATTGTCGCGTTTGACCGTGGTATAGCTTTATACCATTTAAAAACTAGAGAAGTACAATGGCTTGCTACGCCAGAATCACACCTAACAAATAATAGATTTAACGACGGCCGAGTCGACAGGCAAGGGCGCTTCTGGGCCGGCACTATGGTTGAAACTGTGGTCGAAAATGGTCCTTATCCAAGCAATGATGCAGCACTTTACTGCATAGATCATCAAGGCCAATGCTTAAAAGTGTGCGAGAACATCAGTATTTCAAATGGGCTCTGCTGGAGTTCTGATGGGCTAACTATGTACCATGCAGACTCACCAACACATGAAATATTTCAATATGACTTTGATCCAAACACAGCATCAGTCAGCAATAAGCGTTCATTTGTCACAACAGAGCAAATGATTTTCCCTGATGGTTCTGAAGTCGATGGTGCTGGATATATTTGGAACGCTCAATGGGGGGGCGGCCAAGTGGTGCGTTATCGTCCTAACGGCCAAGTCGATCTTACACTGACATTACCCGTCACCAACCCAACCAGTATTGCCATAGGTGGGCCAAACATGGACTGGCTCATCATCACCAGCGCAAAGCATTCTTTAAGTACTGAACAATTATCAAATGAGTCCCAAGCAGGTGATGTATTTATTTATCAGCTAGTCGGCATAAAGGGACTGAACAGTCCATTAGCGAAATTTACAAAAATAATGAGCAATTATCAGTCCCTAAACACATTTAGTCACTTCCTAGGCGAAGAGTAGATGGGCTACCAATATCTCAACCAACAAACCACTAAAACCACTTTTTGTACAGCGTGTAAAGTTTAAGTGCCTTGCGCTAATGTAAGAGTCCGTTGTATAAATACCTGTAGTGATGATACAAGCTGTTGTATCTCGGCGTAAAATATTCAAATCGATTGAACTAAAACACTTAAGACTCGTTTCTACGGAGGCGACTATTATCTTTACGGCTATTACAATCAACAGCGGTGTGCCTATCTTGGTAGTGGTCAGTGTCAAAAACATAAAAAGCATCTTGTGCCAACATGTTTGGCACAAAACGGGCACAAATTTAGAAAAATGGCTAATTGGGGGGTAACAGTGATAGATGTGGGTTAAGCAATCGAGGCATAGTTAGGCAGATCAGAGGGGGCAGGGTGTGTTTGAATATTTCTGCAAAACACCTAGTTTAGGCACGAAAATTTTTTATTTGTCACAAATATAAACAGAGCGTCTTAAGGTAAGACAATATTAAATTGAGGTTTTAAAGGGAGTTAAAGGGAGTTAAAGGGAGTTAAAGGGAGTTAAAGTAAGAAATGGTACACCCGAGTGGACTCGAACCACCGACCCCTACCATGTCAAGGTAGTGCTCTAACCAACTGAGCTACGGGTGCACTGTTTGAATTTCACTTTTTATACTCTGTGAAGAGAGTGGTACACCCGAGTGGACTCGAACCACCGACCCCTACCATGTCAAGGTAGTGCTCTAACCAACTGAGCTACGGGTGCATTGCAAAATTTAACAAGCTATTCAAAAGCGTTGCGCCTTGGAACGAGCGCTATATTAGGGGCATAGCGCAGGGCTGGCAAGCAAAAAAAACAAATTTGTCGTCAAATGGTGAATTGCTGTGCAACTTGCCCAGTGTTTCAACAACGCCGCTGATAAAACCGCAATTTCTTATTCGTTTTACTTCAGAGAATGCATCGAAATCAAACTGATAAACCAAAAGGCGAGCACTGTCGCTCGCCATTAATGCAATCAATGGTGAACACTGTCACCTTCAATAAGGCTCAAATGCACGCCATGCTTTTGGATGTAACGCAGACGAATGAAAAATAACAGCGCTGCTGAGGTCAAGCCCGCAATCAATCCTGCCCAGAATCCATGGGCGCCCATCGCGGGAACGATATGGTCCGTATAAGCTAAGGTATAACCGAGTGACATACCAATCCCCCAGTAGGAAAACAGCGTGATATAAAAGGCGCTGCGTGTATCTTTATAACCGCGAAGAGCACCCGCTGCGACCACTTGAACTGAATCAGATAATTGATACAGGGCTGCCATCAACATCAAGCTGCCGGCTAAGGCAACCACTTCAGGATCACCATTATAAAGTTTCGCAATTTGGAATCTAAATAATACGGTCAAGACCGCTGTCGTTAGAGCAAGGGATAGTGCCAGCCATAAGCCCACTTTAGTGACCACAGCGGAAATATCGGCGCGATCACGGCCTAAGTAATAACCAATCCGAATCGATACCGCGATACCGATAGATAACGGCAGCATAAATACGATGGCAGAAAAGTTGAGCGCAATCTGGTGACTTGCGACCACTGTTGCGCCAAGTGGCGCGAGTAATAGCGCTATGATGGCAAATAAACTCACTTCAAAAAACAGCGCCATTGCTATCGGCATGCCGAGTTTGGTCATTTTCTTCATAGTTTCAAAATCTGGGCGATGAAATTTACTGAAGGGAGCTAAAGCCGCGAATTTTTTATGTAACTGCATGTAAATGGTCATGGCAACTAGCATGGCCCAGAATACGAGAGCAGTGGCGATACCACAGCCTGCGCCGCCCATGGCCGGTACGCCAAAGTGTCCATAAATAAAAATATAGTTAGCGGGGATATTTACGGCTAGACCGACAAAACCAATGACCATGGTCGGTAAGGTATAGGATATACCTTCACTGCAGCCACGTAGCACTTGATAAAGCACAAATGCGGGTGCGCCCCATAAAATACCGTCGAGATATCCTATGGTTAAGCGGTATAATTCGGGTTCTAAATCCATATGGCTAAGCACAAAGGGCGCAGATGCGAGGAAAACCATCACGCCAATGCCGCCAATGATGGCAAGATAGGCACCTTGAAAGGCCAAAGGTTGGATGGCTTTTTGATTATTCGCGCCATTGTAGTGGGCAAATAAAGGCGTAAAAGCCATCAGCAAACCTTGGACGAACAGAATAGCGGGTAACCAAAGGCTAGTGCCGACCGCAACAGCGGCCATATCAACCGCGCTAACACGGCCCGCCATAACGGTATCAATAAAGCCCATCATGGTCTGAGTGACCTGAGCTATTAGCACCGGCAGCGCCAATTGGATTAAACGTTTGGCTTGATAGCCTGAATGATTCATAAATACAGCCTTTAACGATTAAGCGAGCAGAAAATGTTTACAGGTATAGTTCAAGCCACCTGCGAGGTGGTTGCAATACATAAGAAAGATGGCCTAAATACCCTTGAGGTAGCGTTCGAACCTGATTTGCATGAGGGACTTGCGATTGGTGCAAGTGTGGCAAATAACGGGGTATGTCTTACTGTGACTCAGGTCGTTGATGATAGGGTATTTTTCGACGTAGTGGAAGAGACCTTGCGACTGACGAATCTGGCTAATTTGTCTATAGGTCAAAGCGTTAATGTTGAGCGTTCGTTAACTTTTGGTAGTGAAATTGGTGGGCACATTCTCTCTGGCCATATCCATACTAAGGCCAAAGTCATCGATATTAGCCATACAGAACAGCATTATGATCTGACACTGGGCATTGAGCCTAAATGGATGGATTACATTTTTTATAAAGGTTTTGTTGGCGTTAATGGCTGTAGTTTAACGGTTGGCGAGGTGAGTGACTCCGGTTTTAAGTTGCACTTAATTCCTGAAACCCTAAAACTGACCAATTTAAGTCAGTATAAAGTGGGTGATGAACTCAATATTGAGATCGACAGCCAAACACAAATTATCGTCGACACAGTCGAGCGCGTGCTGGCCAGGCGTTTTAACGAACAAGCACGTTAGTTTAGTGACATCGCAGCGTGTAGTGCAATCTCGTTTAATAGATTTGCTCGTCGTCTGAATCGATATACAGCTCAACCGTTCGTCTCGATTCATCGATGTGTAAGCGTAAGTGAATCGGATTACAACAAATTCGGCAGTCATCGTAATAATCTTGGTCTCCACAGCTGGCATCGATACTGATATCTTGATGGTGCCCGCAGTGGGGACAAGCAATAACTTTGTTCATGACTCTCATGGTGCAACTCCTTATCGCCAATAGAGCGAATCGCTCTGCTCAATCAACGCATCTCACACTTCGTACGCTTATATTGTCTGCGCTTTGTCGATATTCGAAACCTGAGTGCGCTTTATGTGCTTCCTATTTGAGTATACAGCAGAGTGCAGTGCACTGACTTAGATGAAGTCGGTCTCAAAACGCAGCATGATAGACCTTCTGGTTAAATATTTTCTTGTTGGATCATTATCTCTTCTAAAAACTAGTCCTTTGCCGTCACTAACCCCTCCATTTCATTGCTGTGTAACACGCCATCGCGGGCATTTTGGGTAATATCCAGCGTTAAACGCTGCATCTGTTGCTCAAGTTCACTTTTAATATCAACGAGTAACACTTGAGTATCAATCAAAGATTTGCTTGTGATTTTCACCTGCGGCTCAGGTAAAGCGGTTGCAGTGTGCGTGAGTGTTACAGCCAGTAGAATGCAGTTCAACATATCAACTCCCTTGTCATGTTTTCAGTGATGCCCAATAACTGGCGCTAGAATAGGGGAGTTAGATGACCAAGAAGTTACCAAGACACTGCAAAATCATGAATTTGCTTTTTGTTTCCAATCCCAATTCTGGTCAATATGCTTGCGCCTTTTAGCTACAATCCCTTAGAATAAACGCCCTGCTACGCAAGGCGGCTAAGACTCCTGTACTGTCTTAACCTAGCGAGCATTTCTCTTACATTAACTAAAACCAAGTGGCCCTACGTGTGGGTCACCACTGGAAAGGACATTTCATGCCTGTAATTACACTTCCCGATGGTAGCAAACGCGAGTTTGCCCATGCTGTATCGACCCTCGATGTTGCCGCTGATATTGGCCCTGGTTTAGCGAAAGCTTGTATCGCTGGCCGCGTTAATGGCGAATTAAAAGATGCTTGCGATCTCATTGAAACCGATGCTGAGCTATCAATCATTACCGCCAAAGACGAAGAAGGTGTTGAAATTCTTCGCCATTCTTGCGCGCATTTATTAGGTCACGCGATTAAGCAAATGTGGCCAGAAACCAAGATGGCGATTGGTCCTGTTATCGATAATGGCTTCTACTATGATATCGACCTTGAGCACAAGTTGACTCAAGATGACATCGACGCCTTAGAAAAGCGCATGCTTCAACTGGCAAAAACCAACTATGACGTAGTAAAACGTGTCGTTAGCTGGCAAGAAGCCCGTGATACATTCGCTGCGCGCGGTGAAGATTATAAGATTGCCATTCTGGATGAGAACATCAGCAAAGACGCGACGCCTGCGCTATATCATCACGAAGAATACACTGACATGTGTCGTGGACCGCACGTACCTAACATGCGTTTCTGCCAACATTTTAAATTAATGAGCATTGCCGGCGCTTATTGGCGTGGCAACTCAGAAAACAAGATGTTGCAACGTATCTATGGTACCGCTTGGGCCGACAAAAAAGCCCTGAGTACGCACTTAACCCGTCTTGAAGAAGCGGCTAAGCGTGACCACCGTAAAATCGGTAAGCAGCTCGACTTGTATCACATGCAAGAAGAAGCACCGGGTATGGTGTTTTGGCATAACGACGGTTGGAGCATCTTCCTCGAATTAGAAAGATTCATTCGCCGTAAGCTAAACCAATACACTTACCAAGAAGTAAAAGGCCCATTAATGATGGACCGCGTGTTGTGGGAACGTTCTGGTCACTGGGATAAATACTCAGAAGCCATGTTCACGACCAGCAGCGAAAACCGCGAATACGCCATCAAACCAATGAACTGCCCAGGCCACGTGCAGATCTTCAACCAAGGGTTGAAATCTTACCGTGATCTGCCATTGCGTATGGCTGAATTTGGTTGCTGTCACCGTAATGAACCTTCAGGCTCGTTACACGGATTAATGCGTGTACGTGGCTTTACGCAAGATGACGCCCATATTTTCTGTACTGACAGCCAAGTTCAAGAGGAAGTGAGTGCCTGTATCCAGATGGTTTACGATACTTACGCGACCTTCGGCTTTGAAAATATCGTAGTAAAACTGTCGACTCGCCCAGAGAAACGTATCGGTGACGATGCGATGTGGGACAGAGCGGAAGAAGCACTTAAGCAAGCTCTGCGTGCCAATAATATTGAATTCACTATTTTGCCAGGCGAAGGCGCGTTCTACGGACCAAAAATCGAATTTACTTTACACGATTGTTTGGACCGAGCGTGGCAATGTGGTACTGTGCAGCTCGATTATGCGTTGCCAAGCCGTCTTGGTGCAACTTACGTTGCCGAAGATAACAGCCGTCAGACCCCAGTGATGATCCATCGTGCTATTTTAGGCTCTTTGGAACGATTCTTGGGTATCTTGATAGAAGAATATGCAGGACGTTTCCCAACTTGGTTAGCCCCAATGCAAGTTGTCGTGATGAATATCACTGATAAACAGGCTGATTATGTTGAAGAAGTCGTAAAATTCTTCAAAGAACAAGGTATTCGAGCGTCTTTTGACTTGAGGAATGAGAAAATAGGCTTTAAAATACGCGAGCACACCTTAAGGCGTGTCCCTTATTTGTTGGTCGTTGGCGATCAAGAAATGGAAAATAAGGAAGTAGCGGTGCGTACCCGTGATGGTATCGATTTAGGTAAGATGCGACTTGAAGATTTCGCCACTAAAATCCATCAACAGATTTCGCTCCGTAGTCTCAAATTGTTGGAGGAATAGGTCATAAAGATCAAAAAAACAGCAGGGCGTCAGCCGGCCCCTAATAGAATCAATGAAGAAATCACAGGTGTACCAGAAGTACGCTTAACAGGCATTGATGGTGAAGCTATTGGTGTGGTAAGCATCAGAGATGCTCAGAATTTGGCAGATGAAGCAGGTGTAGACCTAGTAGAAATCAGCCCAAATGCTGAACCTCCAGTATGTCGCATTATGGACTACGGTAAGTTCCTTTTTGATAAGGCTAAGTCAGCCAAGGAACAAAAGAAGAAGCAAAAGCAGGTTCAGGTCAAGGAAATTAAATTCCGTCCTGGAACTGACGAAAACGACTATCAGGTAAAACTACGCAACCTGATACGTTTTCTGGAAGACGGGGACAAAGCGAAGATTACGCTGCGTTTCCGAGGTCGCGAAATGGCACACCAAAACCTGGGTATGGATCTATTGAACCGTATCAAGGCTGATTTGGACGAGTATGCGGTTGTTGAATCTTTCCCGAAAATGGAAGGCCGACAAGCAATTATGGTGCTAGCGCCTAAAAAGAAATAAGTAGGGCAAAACTTAAAGTAGCAAAGGTCTATGGCCTTTGCTCGCCTTGCTTTTTATTAAACATCCCAATGCGGAGTTTTAGAAATGCCTAAAATGAAAACAGATAAGGGTGTAGCGAAGCGTTTTAAGAAAACCGCTAATGGTTTCAAGCGCAAGCAAGCACACTTACGTCACATTTTGACGAAAAAAAGCACTAAACGTAAACGTCACTTACGTGCCAAATGTTTAGTATCAAAAGCTGACGTTCCAGCAATCGCGCGTCAATTACCTTACGCTTAATTTAGGAGATTAGAAAATGCCAAGAGTTAAGCGTGGTGTAACCGCTCGTGCTCGTCACAAGAAAGTTTTAAAACTAGCTAAAGGTTATTATGGCGCTCGTAGCCGTACTTACCGTGTTGCTGTTCAAGCAGTAACTAAAGCTGGTCAATATGCTTACCGTGACCGTCGTCAGAAAAAACGTCAATTCCGTCAACTTTGGATTGCACGTATTAATGCTGCCGCTCGTCAAAATGGTCTGTCTTACAGCCGTTTCATCAACGGTCTGAAAAAGGCGTCTATCGAAATCGATCGTAAGATTTTGGCTGACATTGCTGTATTCGATAAAGTTGTATTTGCAACTTTAGTTGAAAAAGCAAAAGAAGCGTTAAACTAAGAAATTAGTTTGTTGCTGTAGAGAAGGGACCATTTGGTCCCTTTTTTTGTGCGCCATTTTTGGCTTAACGAAATGATTTTACTTACCTAAGAACTTATATAAGTACTATCTAAGTAGTGCGGAATTAATAATCGCAAAGGAAAGAAATGTGCGTGCGTGAACAATATTAATTGGCACAGCCTGCAAAAATCTTGCTATTACTTAACGATTTTGACCTAAAAAAATAGCAGGCTAAGCCTGCTATTCGTTGAAAAATCGAGTCTAATTATTTTTTAGCGTCTAAATAACGCTCTGCATCGAGTGCGGCCATACAGCCTGTACCGGCAGAAGTAATGGCTTGACGATAATGTTGGTCCATCACATCACCACAGGCATAAACACCTTCGATACTGGTTTGCGTGGCGTTACCTTGCAAGCCACTCTGAACTTTTAAATAACCGTGGTTCATTTCCAACTGGCCTTCAAAAATACCGGTATTAGGGCTGTGACCAATAGCGACGAACACGCCAGCAACGGCTAAGTCAGTTATCGAGCCATCTTTAGTGCTCTTCATCTTTAGACCTGTCACACCCATGGCATCACCAACCACTTCATCCATGGTTTGATCTAAGTGAAGGATGATGTTGCCATTAGCGACTTTATCCATCAGACGGTCGATCAAGATTTTTTCTGAGCGGAAGGTGTCACGGCGATGGATGAGGTGAACTTCAGCAGCAATATTGCTTAAATATAATGCTTCTTCAACGGCGGTATTGCCGCCACCGATCACAGCGACTTTTTGATTGCGATAGAAGAAGCCATCACAGGTTGCACAGGCTGATACACCGCGACCTTTGAAAGCTTCTTCTGACTCTAACCCTAAGTAACGGGCAGAAGCGCCAGTTGCGATGATCAGCGCATCACAGGTGTACTCGCCGTTATCGCCTTTCAGACGGAAAGGGCGCTCGGTAAGGGTTACTTCGTTGATATGATCGAACAAGATTTCAGTATCGAACTTTTCAGCATGCTTCTGCATACGTTCCATCAAGGCCGGACCTGTTAAGTCGTCCGCATCGCCTGGCCAGTTTTCAACTTCAGTCGTCGTGGTTAATTGACCACCTTGTTGCATACCTGTGATCATCACAGGTTTTAAATTCGCACGCGCAGCATAAACGGCTGCGGTATATCCTGCTGGGCCTGAACCCAAAATCAATAAGTTACAATGTCTGACCTGGCTCATTTTTATCTCCGTGCCTTTAGCAAATTGCAAGGATTGTAGGGAATTTACCTGTGGGGGTAAAGTGTTGGAGGGCGATTCTTTTAGATTGCACTAATCGAGTCCATCCGTTTTGGTATGGAGAGTGTCAGTTTTACTTTACTGTGAATAAATAGCTTAAGTGTGAACCACGAAATGAGCTTGTATAAATATGATGGTGTGATCGTAATGGAGCGTATTTCTACCCAATAAAAAAATCGGCCTCAATTGTATCGAGACCGATTTGAATTCCATACTAAGTAAAGCCAGCTTAAATCCACATAAAAAGTTAAGTTAATTAAAAACTTATACTAATAGTGTCGCAGGAGATGTGAACGCTAAGTTTAGGGCGTGAGCCACTTCCTTACACACCACTTTACCGTGCATGACGTTTAAGCCATTAAGAAAATGCTTGTCTTGCAACAGCGCTTCTTTATAGCCTAAATTTGCTAACTTGAGAATGTACGGTAAGGTTGCATTATTAAGCGCAAATGTTGAAGTACGAGCGACCGCACCAGGCATATTTGCAACACAGTAATGCACAACATCATCAACGATATAGGTCGGATCTTGGTGAGTAGTGGCATGTGAAGTTTCAACACAACCGCCTTGATCGATCGCCACGTCAACGATAGCGCTGCCAGGCTTCATACGTGAAATCATGCTACGAGTAACCAATTTTGGCGCCGCAGCACCAGGAATTAGTACACCACCGATCACAAGATCGGCCTCAATAACATGACGTTCAATTGCATCCGCAGTTGAGTAAATGGCTTTTACAGCAGAACCGAATTGCACATTTAAACGACGTAGAGCATCAATACTGCGATCAAGCACAACAACATCAGCACCCATACCAACTGCCACTTGTGCTGCATTAGTACCAACCATACCGCCGCCGATAATGACGACTTTAGCAGGCTCAACCCCCGGTACGCCGCCCAATAACATACCGCGGCCACCAGAAGATTTCTCTAATGCCATAGCGCCAGCTTGGATTGACATACGACCAGCGACTTCAGACATAGGGGCAAGCAAAGGCAGGCCACCACGATCGTCTGTCACAGTTTCGTAAGCGATACATACGGCACCACTTTTGATTAAATCTTCAGTTTGCGGTAAATCTGGAGCAAGATGCAGATAAGTAAATAAAATCTGATCGTGACGCAACATAGCGCGTTCAACTGCTTGAGGCTCTTTTACTTTTACAATCATCTGCGCTTTAGCAAAAACTTCAGCAGCAGTCGCTAAAATTGTGGCGCCAGCATCAATATAATCTTGATCTGAAAAACCAATACCTATGCCTGCATTTGTTTCAACAAAAACGTCGTGACCTTTGATCGCCAACTCGCGAACACTAGAAGGAACCATACCGACACGATATTCGTGGTTTTTAATTTCCTTGGGAACACCAATAATCATCTTTGAGCCTCAATTGCCTGAAATCCCACTTTTAATGGGCATAATTGTTATTTTATCGTGACCTGAACGTGATTAATTCAGGGATATCTAGTATAGTATCGGCGACGCAGTTTATGCTGCTGAACTTTCGGCATACGTAGAATAAAATGTTGTTTTAGTGATAAAGCAAGGTTAAATAAATGGCATATAATAAAAAGAGTCCTGTAAAAGACTTGGATCGCATCGATCGCAACATTCTTAATGAACTACAACTTGATGGCCGCATTTCAAATGTGGAATTGTCAAAAAGAGTCGGACTAAGTCCTACTCCGTGTTTAGAAAGAGTAAAACGTCTCGAAAAGCAAGGTTACATCAATGGTTATACCGCATTGGTGAATCCTCATTTCTTGGGTGCATCCCTACTGGTATTCGTGGAAATCACATTAAGCCGTGATACTCCCGAAGTGTTTGATAAGTTTAACCGTGCAGTGCAACTACTCGATGATATTCAAGAATGTCATTTAGTTTCAGGCGATTTTGACTACTTACTGAAAACTCGTGTTTCAGATATGTCGGCTTATCGTCGCTTGTTAGGTGAAACTTTATTGAAATTACCTTCTGTTTCCGACACGCGTACTTATGTTGTGATGGAAGAAGTTAAGCACACCAGTCGTGTAGCGATAAATCATCTACTCTCAGATATCTAAATTACCCTGATTGTTTGGTTTTACAATAAGGGGCTTAGGCCCCTTATTTATCAGTAACGTCGATATATCCATCTCATTTAACACTTATTGCTATTAGCCTTGTATTGCCCTTAAGTTTGCTAACTTAGGGGCTTCTTTTTGTGGCATTTTTAAACAAATTTGTTAACGGAAGTGTTTGTGTAATAACTCATTCCTTCCCAAAAGCACACTAAAACACCTCAATAGACCAAATTTTGCCAATCATGACCAATTCTGTATAGAAAAACAGGCTAATGTGCTCCACATTTAGTGGGATTCTGGTATCGTTAGCCCACCTGTTTTCACTTTTATGGATTACGTCGTTTGTCTCAAGGAAATAGTGTACGCACGCTCACTGGCCTGCAACGTCTGCTGGAAGGCGGACTCATCATTTGTTGTGTTCTCGCCACTTATATTTTGCTCGCATTGACGAGTTTTAGTCCGTCTGATCCTGGTTGGAGTCAGTCGCATTTTCAAGGCGATATTAAAAACTGGACCGGAGCAGTAGGGGCTTGGATTGCCGATATTCTGTTATATTTCTTCGGCGTTACGGCTTATATCATGCCAATCATTGTCGCATCGACAGGTTGGTTATTGTTCAAACGTGCCCATCATTTACTTGAAATTGATTACTTTTCAGTGGCCCTGAGATTGATTGGATTTTTACTGATCATTCTAGGATTTTCTGCTTTGGCGAGCATGAATGCCAACAACATCTACGAGTTTTCGGCAGGCGGAGTGGCGGGTGATGTGATCGGTCAAGCCATGTTGCCGTATTTTAATAAACTCGGCACTACCTTATTACTGCTGTGTTTCTTGGGCTCAGGCTTTACGCTGTTGACTGGGATTAGCTGGCTGACTGTGGTCGAGAAAATCGGCTTAGTCTCTATTTGGATTTATAAAAAGTTAAAATTATTGCCGCAAGCGATGAAGCGTGAGCATGAAACCGAGGATACCCGTGGTTTTATGTCCGTGGTGGATAAGTTTAAACAGCGCCGTGAATCCCAATATGTGCTAGAAAAGCCCCCCATAGTTGAAAAGCCTAAGGTGCGTGAGCGTCATATTGGTCGTAGAGCTGAGATAACCCCAACGCTATATGCTGCCACTGATGATATGGTCATTGAACCAGAAGGTATTATTACTGAAACTGAGAATAATTCGTCGCCAAAAAACAAACTATCGGCGCTTGCAAAAATTCTAAGCTTGAATGGCAGTAAAAGTAAGAGTGCACAACGGGTTGAGCCACAAATCGATAATGATGATTTGGCCGCCCATGGCAATTTTGAAGCACCACCTTGGTTAGCTGAACCTCAGCATTCAAATGCCGATGAGCTGAACAGTGCCGATTTTAATTCGCATTCATTCGATCATGATGACAATGAGCCTGTGTTTAGCAGTCAAGCATTTACAGAAGATGAAGACGATGAAAGTCTAGGTTTTAGCGATGATGACGTCATTGATTTTGATACTAAAGTGTCAACAGGTGCAGTGAATCAAGCGCAGCGTAATAAGCAAGATCAAAAAGCTAAAATTGTCGATGGCATTGTGGTATTGCCAGGACAAGAAGACAAACCCGCACCGAAAAAACCGATGGATCCTCTGCCGAGTATTAACTTGCTCGACATACCTGACCGTAAGAAGAATCCGATCAGCCCAGAGGAATTGGATCAAGTCGCCCGCCTTGTTGAGCTTAAATTGGCCGATTTCAACATCATCGCCAATGTAGTGGGTGTGTATCCAGGTCCTGTGATCACACGCTTTGAATTAGAATTAGCGCCGGGCGTTAAAGCGTCAAAAATCTCTAATCTATCAAAGGATTTAGCTCGTTCATTACTGGCTGAAAGTGTGCGCGTGGTTGAAGTTATTCCGGGTAAGGCTTATGTCGGACTCGAATTGCCCAATAAATTCCGCGAAACCGTGTTTATGCGCGATGTGTTAGATTGTGCCGCCTTTACTGAGAGTAAATCCAACTTAACGATGGTGTTAGGCCAAGATATTGCTGGTGACCCCGTTGTTGTTGATCTTGGTAAAATGCCACATTTATTGGTAGCCGGTACTACAGGCTCTGGTAAGTCTGTGGGTGTAAACGTGATGATCACCAGCTTACTGTATAAGTCTGGCCCAGAAGATGTACGCTTTATCATGATCGACCCCAAAATGTTGGAATTGTCTGTCTATGAAGGTATTCCGCATTTGCTATGTGAAGTCGTGACCGACATGAAAGAAGCTGCCAATGCGCTGCGTTGGTGTGTCGGTGAGATGGAACGTCGCTACAAGCTGATGTCTATGATGGGCGTACGTAACATCAAGGGCTATAACGCTAAAATTGCCGAGGCGAAGGCCAATGGCGAAGTGATTTTAGATCCTATGTGGAAGTCTTCTGACAGCATGGAGCCAGAAGCGCCTGCGTTAGATAAGCTGCCATCGATTGTTGTCGTGGTCGATGAATTTGCTGACATGATGATGATTGTTGGTAAAAAAGTTGAAGAGTTGATTGCCCGTATTGCCCAAAAAGCGCGTGCAGCTGGCATACATTTAATTCTTGCAACCCAAAGACCGTCAGTGGATGTGATCACAGGTTTGATTAAGGCCAACATTCCCACACGTATGGCGTTCCAAGTGTCATCTCGTATCGATTCGCGCACCATTTTAGACCAGCAGGGTGCTGAAACCTTGCTTGGTATGGGTGACATGTTATTTTTGCCACCGGGTACCGCGGTACCGAATCGTGTTCATGGTGCGTTCGTTGATGATCATGAAGTTCACCGTGTCGTTGCCGACTGGTGCGCCCGTGGCAAACCGCAATATATCGAAGAAATCCTCAACGGTGCCAGTGATGGTGAACAAGTATTATTGCCTGGTGAAACCGCTGAATCAGACGAAGAATACGATCCGTTATACGATGAAGCAGTTGCCTTTGTGACTGAAACTCGTCGCGGCTCGATTTCAAGCGTACAGCGTAAATTTAAGATTGGTTATAACCGTGCAGCACGCATTATTGAACAGATGGAAGCACAAGGTATTGTTTCTGCTCAAGGCCACAACGGTAACCGTGAAGTCTTAGCGCCGCCAGCACCAAAACATTATTAAGCCGCGCTAAGGCGTAGCTTTGATACACCCAAGGGTTTACAGGGTAAGGAATAAAATGAAAAAACGATTATGCGCTGTGTTGTTAGCTTCACCTTTGCTATTTAGCGCGGCTGTGTTTGCCGATGATGCGCAGCAGCTCAGGGAAAAATTGATTGGTACCGCGTCACTAAAAGCCGATTTCAAACAAACCGTAACAGACGTTAATAAAAAGGTTATTCAAACGGGGTCAGGCATTTTTGCCTTGGCGTATCCGAATCAATTTTATTGGCATTTAACCCAGCCCGATGAATCACAGATTGTCGCTGATGGTAAAGATTTGTGGATCTACAATCCTTTCGCCGAAGAGGTGGTCATCATGGATTTTGCTGAAGCAATCAATGCATCTCCCATCGCATTGCTCGTCCACCGCGACGATGCGACTTGGTCACAGTATTCAGTGTCCAAGAAACAAGATTGCTATGAGATCAAACCTAAGGCGATTGATTCGGGCATATTGTCCGTTAATGTTTGTTTCAAAAATGCCCAGTTAGTCAACTTTAATGTTGCCGATGATAAAGGTAATTTAAGCCTGTTTGATTTAAGCAATCAGCAAGCCATCACAAATAAAGACAAAGCCTTGTTCACCTTTGTGATCCCAGACAGCGTCGATGTTGATGATCAACGTCGTAAAGCAGCGCATTAGGCTATCGCGTGAGCAGTTTATCGTTTAATTTTGCGCCCGATTTTCGTCCCTTGGCCGCGCGCATGCGGCCAAGAACGATTAGCGAGTACATAGGTCAAGCCCATTTACTGGGTGAGGGCCAACCACTACGCAAAGCATTGGAAGCAGGGCGCGCCCATTCCATGATGTTGTGGGGACCGCCGGGCACAGGTAAAACAACCTTAGCCGAATTAATCGCACATTATTCAAATGCTCACGTTGAACGCATTTCAGCGGTCACTTCTGGCGTTAAGGACATTCGCGCCGCGATTGAGCAAGCAAAAGCCGTTGCAGAATCCCGTGGCCAACGTACTCTATTGTTTGTCGATGAAGTCCACCGATTCAATAAGAGTCAGCAAGATGCCTTTCTGCCATTTATTGAAGATGGCACAGTGATCTTTATCGGCGCGACCACAGAAAATCCGTCTTTTGAAATCAACAATGCCTTACTCTCACGGGCAAGGGTCTATCTTATCAAGCGGTTAAGCCATGATGAAATCGCCCATATAGTGACTCAAGCCTTAAACGATAACGAGCGCGGTTTAGGCCTACGACAATTTGTAATGCCGACCGATGTGCTCACAACATTGGCACAACTTTGTGATGGTGATGCCCGTAAAGCGTTAAATCTTATTGAGTTGATGAGTGATATGCTCATCGACGGTGGCACCTTTACCACTGAAATGTTAATTCAAGTGGCGGGGCACCAAGTTGCTGGTTTTGATAAGAACGGCGATCAGTTTTACGATCTTATTTCAGCAGTGCATAAATCCATTCGCGGCTCAGCACCCGATGCGGCGTTGTATTGGTTTTGTCGAATATTAGAGGGCGGCGGCGATCCGCTTTACGTGGCAAGGCGCTTACTGGCGATTGCCTCTGAAGATGTGGGCAATGCCGATCCTGCGGCGATGACAATCGCACTGAATGCCTGGGATTGTTTTCACCGTGTTGGCCCCGCCGAAGGTGAGCGAGCAATAGCACAAGCCATTGTTTATCTTGCCAGTGCGCCGAAGAGCAACGCTGTGTATACCGCATTTAAGGCGGCGCGTGCGTTAGCTCGCGAAACAGGGCAAGTCGAAGTGCCGCACCATTTACGCAATGCACCGACTCAGTTAATGAAAGACATCGGTATGGGAGCAGGGTATCGATATGCCCACGACGAAGCGAATGCCTATGTCAGTGGTGAAAATTATTTCCCCGAATCCCTGCAAACAGCACAGTTTTATTTTCCGACTGAGCGAGGGTTCGAGAAACGGATCAAAGATAAATTGGCGCAATTAGTCCAGTTAGATCAAGCCAGTGAGAACAAAAGATATGACTAACATCCTATTAGTGGCTTTCGGCGGGTCAATTGGAGCAGTTTTACGCTATCTTATTTCAATATTCATGATCCAAGTATTTGGCAGCAGTTTTCCTTTTGGTACACTGTTGGTTAATGTTATAGGTTCATTTTTTATGGGCGTAATTTACGCTCTGGGGCAAATGAGTCATATCAGCCCTGAACTCAAAGCGCTGATCGGTATCGGCCTGTTGGGCGCTTTGACAACGTTTTCGACTTTCTCTAATGAAACCTTGTTGCTGATGCAAGAAGGGGATTGGCTGAAGGCGATTTTGAATGTGGTGTTGAATCTAAGTCTATGTTTATTCATGGTGTACTTAGGTCAACAACTGGTTTTTTCTCGCATTTAACTATTAAGAATATATCACATGTTAGATCCTAAATTTTTGCGCAACGAATTAGAAGTTACCGCTGAGCGACTGGCTACCCGTGGCTTTATTTTAGACATAGCTCATCTCATTCAATTAGAAGAAAAGCGTAAGTCACTGCAAGTGGCTACCGAAGAATTACAAGCGTCGCGTAATGCCATCTCCAAATCCATTGGCCAAGCTAAAGCCCGTGGTGAAGATGTTGACGCGATTATGGCGCAAGTGGGCGATTTAGGTTCACAGTTGGATGCCAAAAAGATTGAACTGGCCGCCGTACTTGAAGAAGTCAATGCCATTGCCATGTCTATGCCTAACCTGCCTGATGAATCAGTACCAATGGGTGCCGATGAAACAGAGAACGTTGAAGTGAGACGTTGGGGTACGCCACGCACTTTTGATTTCCCGATTAAAGATCATATCGATTTAGGCGAAGGCCTAAACGGCTTAGATTTTAAAAATGCCGTTAAAATTACTGGCTCACGTTTTATCGTGATGAAAGGCCAAGTCGCCCGCTTAAACCGCGCCATTGGTCAGTTCATGTTGGACTTACATACCACAGAGCACGGTTATACCGAAGCCTATGTGCCATTACTGGTTAACGAGGCAAGCTTACTCGGCACAGGCCAGCTACCTAAGTTTGGTGAAGACTTATTCCACACTAAACCTGCGACTGAAGAAGGCCAAGGCTTGAGCCTTATCCCAACCGCAGAAGTGCCATTAACGAACTTAGTTCGCGATAGCATTGTTGATGAAGACGAGCTGCCAATAAAGTTAACTGCGCATACTGCATGTTTCCGCAGCGAAGCGGGCTCATACGGCAAAGATACCCGTGGTCTGATCCGTCAGCACCAATTCGATAAAGTTGAAATGGTGCAAATCGTTAAACCTGAAGATTCAATGGCGGCACTTGAAGCGCTAACAGGTCATGCTGAAACAGTGTTGCAGCGTTTAGGTTTACCGTATCGAACTGTGATTTTATGTACTGGCGATATGGGCTTTGGATCAAGCAAAACCTACGACATCGAAGTCTGGTTACCAGCACAAAACACCTATCGTGAGATTTCCTCTTGCTCAAACATGAAGGATTTCCAAGCCCGTCGTATGCAAGCACGTTACCGCGTGAAAGCAGATAATAAGCCCGCGCTATTGCATACGTTAAACGGCTCAGGTTTAGCTGTAGGTCGTACTTTAGTGGCTATTTTAGAAAACTATCAAAATGCTGATGGCAGTATCACAGTCCCTGAAGTTCTGCGTCCTTACATGGGCGGTTTGACTCAAATAGGCTAATGGAACACAAAATAATACTATGGATAAAGGCCAGCGCTATCTCCGTTGGCTTTCCTATACCGCTGTGATTGCAGTATTTTTTGCTGTAATGCTTGCCACCGTAGGCAAAGCCATCTGGGTTGTGTTAGAAAACGTCAAATAACCCTATCAACTTTGTTCAAGTAAAAAGAAAGGCATGTTTCCCAAGGGAACATGCCTTTTTGTTTGTGTCATGTTTACGTGATGACTTAACCCTTTGCCATTAAATACATTTAGCTGGTTTGGGCAGGCCCGCGATTTTCGTTGCTTGTTTCGCAGGTCCAATCGGGAATAGGGTATATAAGTATTTTGAATTGCCTTTGTCTGGTCCTAAGGCTTGGCCAATGGCTTTAACTAATACACGGATAGCAGGGCTAGTTTTATATTCGAGATAGAAATCTCGAACAAAGTTAATCACTTCCCAATGGGCTGGCGTAAGTACAATTTGCTCTTCTGCCGCTAACAACAGGGCCATATCGGGTTGCCAATCGTTAAGATTTTTTAAATAACCTTGATGGTCACGGGCGATTTCTGCGCCATTAAATTGCAATGGATTTACCACGTTATCACCTTGTCATGGAGTAATGATTGAGCCACAAATTCATTGTAATCGATAAGCATCACGTTCTTTAAACGTTCGGATAGGCCGCGTGCGACAACATCGTCTTTTAAAACCATCAACTTAAAGGGCGATAATGCCATTGCCCACTGGCGCAGCAGTAACGCGTTAACGCCATCGCTCGATAATAAAATCGCATCTTCCTTACAGGCGTAACGTAAACAAAGTTTCAGCGCGCTATCTCGACTGGGAGATGTTTGAATATGATGTAAAATCATTAGAATACTAAGACCTCATCCACTTGGTTTAAATGGGCTGCGATGGCTTCATCGTTGACCACTGTCACTGGGATCGACAGTAAGCCATGGCTTAAGCCGTAATCGGCTAAGGATTGCTTACAGACAAACATAGAGCCAATATCATACAGCGGCAGTGCTTTAAAGGTGGAGATGTAATCTTTAGCACCGATAAGCTCAGGCTGTTGATCTTTAATCAAATGCAACACACCTTCATCCACAAACACTAAACTCACTTCTTGTTCGAAGCTAGCGCTAAGCAGGGCAAGATCTAAACCTTCGCGGCCACGAACAGTACCATGTGGCGAGCAGCGAAATAGAATACACAATTTTTTCATAGTAGCCCTGAGAGTTAAAAACTGATCAAACGATCGGCCGATTCAATACCTGTGATTAGCTCACCTAAACCGCCCATGATAAATGACTCGCCCACATTCCAGTGGCTTAGGCCATTCTCGCTGGCATCTTGCTGACTCACAATGCCACGACGTAGCGCTGCAGAAACGCAATTGACTAACGGGACCTGATGGGATTGCGCCAGCTGTTTCCAGTCACTGATCACATCGTTTTCATCGGAGGCGGGTAAGCTTAAATCTGTGGAGTTATACACGCCATCTTGATAAAAAAACACACAGATAATCTGATGCCCAGCTAAAAGTGCAGCTTGGGAGAAGCGTAAGGCGTTAACACTCGCCGACGTGCCATAAGCGGGCCCGTTCACTTGGATAATAAATTTGCTCATTTAAAATAAAAATGGCCCTAAAAGTAGGGCCATTCTAACGCAAGTTAAGCTAAAAATCGCTAACTAGGATTAGTCATCGTTGCCTATGCCCATCAGGTGTAACAGCGCGATGAAGAGGTTTAAGAAGTCTAGGTATAACGAGATAGTCGCGCGAATGTAATTAGTTTCGCCGCCATTGACGATACGGCTAGTATCAAACAGGATAAAACCTGTCATCAGTAACGCCAAGCCTGCGTTAATTGCCATAAAGGCAACACTGTTACCCATAAAAATATTAATCACAGCGGCGGCGATCACCACAATCAAGCCGGCGAACAAGAATCCACGTAGGAAAGAGAAATCTTTCTTCGTGGTCACGGCATAGGCTGATAACGCAACGAAAATCACTGACGTTAACCCCAGTGCTTGCATGATCAGCTGTGGACCGTTTGCCATACCCGCGTAGTGATTGAGCATGTAGCCCAGTGAAGCACCTTCCATACCAGTAAAGGCAAACACCCAGAAGATACCCGCTGCAGACTCGGCTTTACGTAAAGTGACAAACAACAGTACTAGGCCACCAATCGATAAACCAATGGAGACTAATGGACTGATATTTAATGCCATTGCCAAACCCGCACACAGGGCAGAGAAGGCCAATGTCATCGATAACAGCATATAAGTGTTTTTAAGAAGTTTGTTCACTTCCAGTGTTGACGCACTCGTCGAATATAAGGTTTCTTGGGTCATGTTGATCTCCGTTGACACATTTCCAAACTGATCATTTTGATTTTTTACAGCACACTAAGTTCCCGTAAAATCCTAAAATGAACTTAACTGGTGCAATGATACCGTACATGAGATACGGGTGAAAGTCATAGAACCATGAATAACAAATTGTTAATCTTCAAAATTTTACTCAATTATTTATTTCAACTTTAACTGCAAAGCATAAAAAATAAGATTCTTGTATCTGCGTCTTCATCCACTATGAAGGTAAAGACTTAGTCTGTACATAAGCAGACGGTACACAATCACACTCAACGCTGATTTCAATGACTAGATCAACATATTGAGTTTAAAACAAGCTTAAGCCAGCCACTCTTTGTGCAATTTTTCAGTATCGCCAAGATATTCCAGCACCCAAGCGAGCGCAGGCGACATCTTGTCAGCATTCCAGGCCAAGCAACAAGGGCTTGTCTGCTTTGGATTTTCCAGTTTTTTTTCAACGAGCGCACCCGCCTTAATAAACACGCTCGCTAAATGCACTGGCATATAACCGACGCCTAAACCTTCACGGAAACAGTTAATGGCACGGATCCAATCAGGTACGACTAACCTGCGTTGATTCTCTAGTAACCAAGTCATACGTTTTGGAATTTCCCGAGAGGTATCTTCTAAACAAATCGAAGGAAAAGGGCGCAGCTCATCGTCACTTAATGGGCGGTCAATACTGGCCAAGGGATGATTTTTACTAACAAGAAACGCCCACTCAATATCCCCCATGTCTTTATATTGGTAAACGCCACCGACTGGAATTGCGGTTGTCGCACCAATAGCAATATCACTGCGACCCGTGGCGAGCGCTTCCCAAACACCGTTAAAGACTTCAATACGAATAATTAATTCAATATCATGGAAGTGTCGATAAAAGTCAGCAATTAATACGCTGATCCTGTCGGCACGGACGATATTATCAAGGGCTATGGACAAGGTGGGTTGCCAACCATTTGCCACGCGCTGAGTGCCACGTTTCATCTCGTCCATCTGCGTGAGCAAGGTTCTGGCTTGCTTCACAAAATGTTCACCCGCTGGTGTTAACGTTACGCTGCGATGATGCCGTTCAAAAAGAATGACGCCGAGTTCTTCTTCTATTTGCTTGACCGCGTAGCTCACGGCAGAGGGCACTTTATGTAGCCGATTCGCCGCCGCGGTGAAACTACCTACACGAGCCACAATATCAATGAGTTCTAGCGCTTGTTCTGAGAGCATAACTGACGTCCATTCCAATGAAAATAATTGATAGCACAAGTCAAAAATAAACGTTTCCAATAAATTTAACAAGTCTTTAGACTGTACACTTTAGTCAATCCGACCCGATTATTTTATGAAAACGTCTAGTAACACCTTTGTAAACATAAAGTTCTTTATGTTTCTATTCTATTTAGCCATGTTGAGCATGCTTGGCTTTATTGCCACTGACATGTATTTGCCTGCTTTCAAAGCAATTGAAGGCTCATTTAACAGCACACCATCACAGGTGGCGATGTCACTGACCTGTTTCCTTGCGGGTCTTGCCTTAGGTCAGCTGCTTTATGGCCCGTTAGTCAATAAAATCGGCAAACGTTGGGCACTGATCTTTGGCCTTGTTTTATTTGCCATTGCTAGCGTGTTTATTGCCAACAGTGATTCTATATTAATGCTCAATACCGCGCGCTTCTTCCAAGCCATTGGCGCCTGTAGCGCAGGGGTTATTTGGCAAGCTATTGTGGTAGAACAATATGATGCCTATAAAGCCCAAGGTATTTTCAGCAACATTATGCCATTGGTTGCATTATCGCCTGCATTAGCACCAATCCTTGGCGCTTATATTCTGAACGAATTAGGCTGGCGTGCAATCTTTATCTCCTTGTGTGTTATCGCTTTTCTGCTGGTATTGATGACCTTGTACTTTGTTCCAGGCAAGAGTCAACATAAACACAGTGAACATGTTGCTGTATCTTATGGGCAAATTTTGAAAAACACCCGCTATTTAGGCAACGTCGTGATCTTCGGTGCCTGTTCCGGTGCTTTCTTTGCCTACTTAACTGTGTGGCCGATTGTGATGGAAATGCACGGTTATCAAGCGACTGAAATTGGGTTAAGTTTTATCCCGCAAACCATCATGTTTATTGTCGGTGGTTATGCGAGTAAGTTACTGATAAAACACATTGGCGGGCATCAAACACTCAATATCTTGTTGTCAGTTTTCGCAGCCTGCGTTATTTCGATCATCATGTTCACGCTGATTTATCCCGCGAGCACGATTTTCCCACTGCTTATTTCGTTCTCGATTTTGGCCGCAGCTAATGGCGCTATTTACCCAATAGTCGTGAACAGCGCGCTACAGCAGTTTAGTCAGAATGCCGCTAAGGCCGCTGGATTACAGAACTTCTTACAGATCAGCATTGCCTTTGGAGCATCTAGCTTAGTTGCTATGTGGGCAAGCCTAGGTGAAGTGGCGATTGGTTGGGGTATCCTATGTTGCGCTATTTTAGTTGTGGTCGGCTATATACTTAAGAGTCAACAAGAGTGGGGCGACTTTGCCAAACATTTCACTAAGCCAGATCCCGCACGGGTAGGCATAATGTCCGATGTGAAGCAAAATCCAGCGGATTGAGTGTAATAGCAACAATTGGCGCATAATTGAGAGTTAGTGCTTTACAGTCAACAGACTTACTTATATTATGCGCCTCGTTCGGAGGGGTGGCAGAGTGGTTTAATGCACCGGTCTTGAAAACCGGCGTGGGTTTATAGCCCACCCAGGGTTCAAATCCCTGCTCCTCCGCCATATTTAGTCAAAAAGCCGCTAAGCAATTAGCGGCTTTTTGCATTTTAGCTATTTTAGTCTTGCGTTTCTGATCCGAAACGCAGCGCCTCAGCCATATTTCACAAGCAAGACCATCAGCAATGATGACTTTGCTTGTATTATTTAACTCTAGATTTCCTCATTCAACATGATTCACTAACAATCTCAGCCATCATTACACTTTGGGTAATTTGTGTTGGACCATGGCCAGCGCAAAGGAGTTCCAGTTTGCATTAGCATAGCTACTCACCAGATCCCGGAGTGTTGTCGGTTCGCCAGCGTTATCCACCGGTTGCAAAATTATCCGCAAATTCAGCGCATTGAAGTAATCTCGCCGCTCCACCACAAAAAACTGCTTCTTGTAGGGGAGTAGCAATGTGTCCTCAGCTTGCGCATTAAACTCACGCGCGGCTAAATAGCCAGTAAACCAATGATTGAGTAATGTGTCGCATTGTTTAGTATGGAATAAACTTCCCCAATCATCCCCAAGTATGGCTTGACCCGACAGGACTCGCTGGCAATGATGAAAATCGATAAACCCTAGCTCACGTGTAATCACTTGTTGGCAATGCTTAAGCTGGAAATCTGAGTGTAAGATGCCCAACTTCGCCATTAAGGTCGCGACTCTTTGCTTGGCTAACGGCTCATCCTGCTGACAAGCTTTGAGCAGTTTTTTAGCGCGAACTTTGGTTTCATTTAATGCGATGGCGCTTGAATCTTTCATCTTGGCTAACTTCATTTTGCATTACCTCCATGACTGACTCGATTTGCTCGCGGCACGTGAATGAAAGGCCAAATACTGATGATCAATAAACTCAAGAGACAAGCTAAGATGTCCGCGATTGGAAAGGCCATCCACAACTCAATCAAAGCGTTTGACATGATATTAATGTTTAATGCGCCTGTGATAAATGAAATCTCTGTAAAGGATAGTTGAGGTAACAGGACCAGCAGGGGCAGTAACAAACCATAGATTTTTATCCCAGATAATAGCAATGCAAGCTTAGGGCGATTTGTGCCTTGATACACAGCAATCGCAATACCTGTGATCCCCGCCAAAGGTAAAGCGATAAATGTCACACTCGAAATCTTAATACAGGCGGCAATGAGTGCGGGGGCATCGGTGAACACGCGAAATACCGAGTTAGGAAAACCCATAAATACGATTGTCACAAACGCCAATAAATGATCAAGCTGGGCGAGTGACACGATAGTCACTATCAGGCCGCAACATAGGGCTAACGCAAAACCAGTGTTCGCGATTTGACTCGCCTTATTAAACTCGCTTGCCCCTAAAAATCGGCTCACTAAGGTCGCAGTTCCATTGTAATGGGAAGGCAATCGTTACCCCAGCCAATGCATCGGCGCCGATGTATTTCAAAATAAAATAAGAGTCGACTAAGTTGTAGCTGCCACTGAGCATCATGGCGAAGGCCATGGGTAATGCAAAACGCAAATAAAAAGTAGGGATAGCTAATGTACCTAAGGACTCTGTTGACTGAGAGCTTGAGTGAGATTTCCTGTGGGAGGGTGTTTCGGTGGCAGCCAAGGGTACAATGTCAGAAGGTTCAACATTGATACCGGCGGGTTTGAAAGTGTTAGCGGTTGCATGTTTCACAAACAATTCTCCTAAGTTTATTGGCATTCCGCTAAGCCAAACTTATTTGATTGCTGTGGGTTCGATATGAAATCGATTCGCAACGCTGTTAATTTATCAGAGTGATATCATCTTTTGCGGACAGGCTTCTCTGCAACTTCCATTTACAAGCAAATAGCAACAAACCATCATCTAGTCCCCAAGCACCAAACTTAGTTAATTGTACCAATACACAAATAAGAGCAGGTAAGATGGCCCAGAGAATTTCGGCGGAAAAAAGCAAATCTCAGTCTGCCGCGAAATTTCATTCTGAGTGGACACGAACACAAATGTGTTCGTGGTCACACAGAATGAGAATCTCAGGCAGCCGTAATTGAACTTATTCAATGACTTGACGGTTTAACAAAATAACAACATTGCCATTCAAGTTGAGATTTTTGAACATTTTTGCCACCTAAATTGAGATTTGTTTTTCACCTTAAAATCAATAGCTTGGTGGTGACACTATGCTTTATCGCCGCCAATCTATTCATTTTCCACAAATCAAATATCAAGTCAACGCATATCAGATTGCTTCAAGGTTTCTACTTACATATGTTGTAGGTGTGGTAAGTGAGCCGCCGACAATACAGGCGTATATTTAAAAATCTAAACGAATTGAAATTTGCGCGGATAAAACGCCATGATTTAAATCGTATCTGAGTGCGGAGGTCTGCTACATATATTTGGAACGGATATTGGGTGCAGGACGATATTGCTTTAATGAGTTAAGCGATGGGGATAATAAGTGGGATTTATATGAATGGCTTTCAGCTTAAAGCCCACATCATTACCGATGACGAATGTGGGCATTAACCTTAGTGTCTATGCTTTAATTTAAATCGTAAGTATTTTATATATATAGGTTTTAACAGGCGATATTGCTTCATTATATGAGTGATAACTGCATCGGTTTTTGTTGCTGGCGTATTTGTAGTACATCTTCAAATTGGCAAAGTGCCAGACTGCCGGCACGCGCGACGCGAGGAGGGCGAAGTTTACCCATTTTTCTAAGTGCGTGAAGTAGCTCCATGGGTAAGCCTGTTAATGATACCGCTTTCTCTAGGGAGATAGCGTCATATTGCCGCTTGCTAAAGACGTCCTTTGCAAACCGTATAAAAGACGCCGGTTCGCACCAGATAGCACGTCGTAAATTGTGACCTTCGCCATATCCTAACTGCAGGCGGCCTTCTTTGAATCCTATGAGAATGTCATACATTTCAACATCATTATGTACCATGACCTCCGTGAGTGTTGATAAGCACACCATGCCAGGTTGGATGTCGTTACCGACTAACAACTGGAAAATAGGTGCAACATCAATTTGGCTATTATGGTGAAGTCTGCTTTTACGTGCATGTTTCACTAAATTAACGTGTTGAAGCAGCTGCAGTTCTTCTGGCCTCAGCTCAAGTAGCCGAGATGCTTTTCCAAATGGAAGCCATTGTTCTGTCACCGAAAGAGCAATGCCATCTGCGGGGGGAGCTGGGATAACAATATCTAACGTAGCGGCAGGCCACGTGCAGGAAAGTGTTTCAAGGAACTGCACAATAGCCACACTGCGGATATTGTGAGGTAGTAAAGATGAGGTTGCCTGAAGTGTCTTTTGTACCCACTCTCGAAAAAATGCATTATCCGTTAATAACCGGTATCCCTTTTCGAGCATGTTTTCATAAAATGGCAGTGAAGCATAGGCGTTCGGTTTGAGCGCCATGATGTGCTCTTTTTCCAATACCAGTGCGGCATAGAGGCAATCTGACACTTGAGCCTCACTCAATGAACGTACATTTTCTGACGAGGGTTTCAGTTGTACCCCGCATCGAGGAGAAGTACAGTGCCCTTTTATAAGTGGAATATCCCAAGCAAGGCTTTCGTAACACGTGGTGCATTGACTCGTCAGTGCAGATTGGTGTTTGGAGCAGGCATGACAAAACGGATTTTGCACTTCCGTTAACAGGTAGCCATCTTCATTCAAGCACTGAATACACACTTTAGGGTTGAGTTGAATGTTGCGGTTAAACATCGGATTGATAATCGTAGAAAACACATCACCTTGGCTTATTGGTATGCCAAATTTAGCATTCAGAGCCGGTGTAATTTGAAGCTTAATAATGTTATTTTGCTCAGTTGACGACACCATACTCCCAATCCTTGCGTAACCATTAACGCGCGCTAAACGAAGAAGGTAACTGATGCTAACTTCATCAGGTTTTCTCTGTGGCGAAAAGGCTAAAGACACGTTTTCAACTCCCGCTTTAATTTCTGGTATTCATGTGTGACCGCAGCGTCTATTGCCCTATAGCTATATTCAGACTCATCAAAGGGATTATTGACGTTTTGGCTGTAAATATAAAAGTTCGCTTTTAAACGCATCATCAGTGTGTGGCGGTCTTTGATATGACTCATATCTTCACGCATGAATAAGCCATCAAGGGTACTGAAGCTGCGCTCCATATAGGCAACGTAAAGTCTATCTAATAGCTCTTTATCCTCGATACCAATTTGAGGAGCGCTGATTTGCTGTAGAAAGCTGTTGATACAATCAACCCATTCTTGCGTTCTCGGTAAGATACGATGCAGTTTTACTGACCTCAGCATTCTGCGACTGAGTTGCTCGTTGTCGTCGACGGTTTTATCCACTTCGCCGAAGGTCAGGAGTCGCATGGCCCGCTCACTACCGATAAAGACAATTGAACAAGTGAGCGTGTCGAGTAGGGCGCAGAAGTATTTCAACATGTCTAATGCAATTTTCCCTTGTTTAGCAGGAAAAACCTGTTGAATTTCATCAAGAATAATGAGTTCGACACCACGTGCTTTAATCAGAAATCGAAATTGCTTATCTAACTCACCCGCAGCAACTTTACCTATTGGGGGCTGCACGCCTAATTCCGTTATCAACAGTCGCAAAATATCATCAACTTTGCTTTTCGCTTCTTGAAAACGGTAAGTGAATATCGGCAGACGAATGTGGTCGACTTCTTTCACCGGAGGAAACTGAGCGGCATAACATTCAGCGATGTAGGTTTTGCCTTCGCCCGATTTACCATAAATGAGCACGCCTTTTTTATTATTGGGAAGGTGACACATTTGATGAACTCGCCCAATTTGTTCATGGGCGTGTTTAACCAATGTATGTTTAACAATAAAGGTGTCTACAGGTGTAGGTATGCTGACTACCATAAGGCTTTAGTGTCCCTTTGCGTGTTATCAATAATTTGTTCTGGTTCATTCAGTTGGCTTGCGCGTTGTTTGTCAGCCAATTCAGTCTTGTCTAATGAGTTTTGCCACTTAATATCTTTTAACGAATCAGTCGCATTGGCATTCTGAATGCGCTGCTCGATTGACAGTTCTTTTGCATTATTGTCTTCAAACGAACTTGTCGGTTTGCCACTTCGTTTAATACGTACTGTTTTGGCGGGAATGAAACGGTCAATCGTGACGGCATATTGACCGGTAACCTGATGTTTTTCAGTTTGGAAAATGTGTTGTCCTTTCTGCACTTTGCCATTTAACTGTGCAAAGGAAACGGGCCAACGCGAGTTGATTTCTTCATCATAATTATAAGCAACGATTGACCTGGCCTCTGTCTCGTTCGGGAGCGCAACGCTGACAGTGACACTGCTTGCATCATAGGGGTTGTAAAACACCTGAACGGTGGGGTTGACGTTTTTGTGACCATAGGTCATGAGTAACGTATGCACTTTTTTCAGTTCAACACTGGTGAAGCGGTGTTTCAATACACGGACAAAACCTCTTGAATCGAGTTGCTGCTCATGCGCCTGTGTCGCGACATGGAAGTGGTGCTTAATAGAATCGTAATCATAATAAGATTGCACCACCCTAGATTGCTGCCAACAGAATATCGGTGAACAATTTAACCCTGAATGGGTCTTGTGAGCGTATTCTGTCAGCATGGTATTGATTATCTTTGTGAACGTACTGGCAGTGATATGCGTATTCTTAAGTGGATTTATTTTTGTTCTAGTGCCTTTTTTCGGATAGGTATTTAAACCAACAGTGCGGTTGCCGGCTGAATCCGTCACCACCATCGATTCAAATTTTTGCCTAAACACTCTAAAGTGCGATTCTACAAAGGGTTTCGCTGACGGTGTATTCGAAGGGGTATAAACGATATTGCTCCCCAGCTGTTCACATAGACTCTTAATTAACTTGTTGTTAAATGCAGGGCCATTATCCATGATGAACGTATCTGTCTTACCGCAAAAGGGGAGATTGTCGTCACGCAAATACGTATTTTGGATCAACTGTAAAACAACCTCCGTCGCTTCTCCTTTGCCATAATCAAAAACCATACTTAGCGGTGCACGCGTATAACAATCAAGTGCATAATAGATGACCACAGGCTCAGTTAGCTCCCCCGTGACATCATCAATAACACGGATATTTGTGTGCAAACAATCGAGTTCAACACGTTGCAATGGGTAATGCAGTTTTATCCGTTTAATCAGGTTAAGTGAGAGCTGCTGACGTTCAGCGTGGGGAGTTTTTGGATCGTCTAATTTGTCACAAATCGACTGTCTCGCTTCAATTCTGCGCGAAAACGTTCGTTTGCTTGCAACGATAATATTGGGATTTGTTTCACGTGCTTTCAGCGCATCTTGTTTGTAACAAGCATAATGACCCGTAGCCACTTTATGGCGACTATCTTGGTAAGTCGTGCTCAAATACGTGTCGATTAACGCGTTAGACTCCTCACCGATACGAGGGGTATGTGAGCGTGATTTACAGATTAAACTGTCATCATTGAAACGTGAGCTTATCCAAGTCTTCCAGTAACGGTTAATCGTTGTTTTCTTGGGATGTTCAGCCCCTCTGAGTGCAGGGTAATTCTCCTCAACAACTTCAATCATTTTCTGATAGGTAGTGGACGTCGTCGGCTTTAGGGTTTCGTCGTTCTGCAGCATGTCGCGCAGCGTATGAATATAAACAATCCGCGAATCCCGAGTCGCTTGCTGTACTGGGGACAAAATGAGACGCGTTTTTTCGACCGGTTTGGGGAAAAGGGTTTTCTCATGCAGTTTTGTGCTAAATACATCTAGCGCTAAGAACTCTCGCGTTTTTTCATCATCATCCACTTCGAGCAAAATCGACACGTCATCAGCAAACAAGACCGTCATGATGTCGCCGTTGCTATTGTGGAATTGATGGTCACGCGCCTGAGCAAACATCACGATAGCATCACCTTATTCAGGGTTGTGCTTGCCAGTAGCAACTGTGATTTGTCGAATTGGTAAAAACCGGCTCCGACTAAATGATATGCATCACCCACGGATGTTTGGCTTCTAGGCTTGAGCCAATCGACTAACGCCTCAAATGTCAATAATTCAGGTAGGTCTGCATGGTTGAGCGTACATGATAACCGTGCAGAACGCCGATTAGCGATTAACTGGAGGTTGGTATAAATCATGGGCGTTAACTGACGCTCATCAACGAGGACGATAGGGACATTAGCCGTCTTAAGTGAGTATTCATTGAATAGTGCTAATCGCGACTGGAAGTCTTTCGTGATATGACTTGAATGATGGACTTCAATAAATGCCGCAGTACCATTAGCATATTTAATAAGAAAATCAGGTGTATATCGAATGGTCTTATTGGTAATACTGTCATGGAGATGCAGGCTTTCAGGCTGCGCAGCATAGGCAACGATATTCGGTTCACACTCCATCTGCGCCGCAATACACAATTCAAGGAATGATTCGACCTTCAGCGGGGCTTGATTCTTCTGCGAAAAATATTGATATACATGCCTGCCGCGTGATTTATTCGCTTTATACTTGTTACTCACGTTACACCTCTTGCTACATTTCAGAGTGCTAACCGTTAATTTGCAGCGGAAAAATTAATCTCTGCTAAAATTAAAGGTTACCCCTATGGATAAGGCAAACGTCTTTCTCGACATGGGGAAAGCGCTCACGTGTGTTTGTTAACACGCGAGCAGCATATTCAATTTTCGAAAATCCACAAAAACTTGTGAATTTTCGTGCAAGGCACAATTCATTTTAAAAAAACATCCAGGCGTTCATCACGCTTCTATGCCCCCCAATCGCCATTGATACCTCGCTGTTTTATTTCAATTCTTTTAGCTTGAAAACGTATTTTAAAAACGCATTACATTCAAAAAATGCATTCACTATTATTTTTAAAAATCATTGTTTTTAAAGCATTAATTTTTAAAATATGCCCTGCACAAGCGCACTTCGACTGTAAACATATCTTTACAAAATGACGATATGAACATCGCTAACTTAAGGGTAAGCCGATTAACCCACATTAAAATTTGTTACTACATAACAATGATATAAACGACGAATTAACCTTAAATTTGTCAGCAAAAAATATTTTTGAGGAAATGGAGAATTTTTTTAGCAAACCGTGAAAAAGGGCAAGTTTATTGTTTTTAATTACGCATAACCCATTCGAAAGTTGCCCCTGATGTCGCGATTTGGAAATGCATGTTTGTTTGGCCAGATAAACGCATGCTGAACCTCGATGGGCAAGACGCGCTAAACACGCCGGAATACAGCTGCATGCCTTCATGTGGCGGATTAACGCGAGAGTTGAGAAAGGGGCAAATGTCTGAAGCGTACTCTATTTGTTGTCCACAGAGAGGGGAAGGTTGGTGATATGACTGATAACATTACCATCTATAACGTTTTTGCTTGCCAAGGCATGCGGGTATTAGACCTTAGATACCGAACCTACTTCTGGCTAGGGTAATGAACTGCGGTCGATCCGTTCATCCCTGGGTCACAATAAAATATACGAATGCAACGACGAACAGTGGATACAACAATGCCAATCTTAAGTTATCAATATGGAAGTCTGTTCTAAATAGCTTATGCCCCAAAGCTTGTTTCAAAGTTAAAAATGCAAGTAGGGCGAATAAAGCTTTGGCTATAGAAAAGCTAATGTGATGAGGTTACTTTCAACCTAGAAGTCATGCCCATCCGATCTTTCAAATGCCTGCTAATACTCATGTCAGGATAGCCATTCCCTCAAGACGAAGCGGAATGACCGACAAAAAGTAGCCAGACTTATAGACGCAAGCCTGTTAGGGGACGTGCTGCGAGTGTCAGCCTGAATGTGGGGGCGAAATGCTGTCGACTAAGGTCAATAATCAGTCGAAAGTAATCGTAAAAAAATGAGAAAGCTAAAACGATATCAAGTGATTACCCATCAAACAGTATAAAAAACCGCTACCGCAAAAAAGCAAATTCCTATAGCATCATTCATACCCATTTACACGGATGTGGCAACGGCCAAGTCCAACAAGCGATTTATGCCTTACAAACAGCGCAGCGCATAAATACTAAGACGTTATGCAGGAAAAGGAGTTTTCAATGAAGCATAGAATAGTCAGTCTTTTCTTCTGTTTTGTATTTTCTTGCTGGACTGTCGCCGCTACAGCAGCGGGGCGTGATTATAAGTGTGTCGTTGAAAGGGTATCTTCTGCATCTGGTGATAACGGGAGTTCACACCAATTCTATGTAGATAACTACGTAGGAAGGGACTTCTCAGTGGATAGAGCTAGCGGTGTGATGGCCGGTGCACTCAAAAATTCATATGTAACAGAACCTCAAGTTATAGATTTTGGTTCATCTGAGAATGCCTATAAAGTGGTCGCAACTATGAGAGTAGATCAAGGTGCTGGAGCTGGATCGAGTGTTTATGCGCTCACTATCGAAGAGTTTGAATCAGGCCCTGAAAAGCCTTTTGTATTCTTAATGAATGCGACGGTATTTTTTGGAAAGTGCGAGCACTACTGAAATGCATAACAAACCGCTGAAATTCGTTACGGCCACAAAAAGCGTGGCCTTCACTAGGACTCGCTTTGCTCGCCTTCTAGCGGGGCGTTATACACCTAATTCGTAACTGAGAGTCTGAATGTATCAAATTGATTTAATGACAATCCCTGTTTATAGAATTAAACGTGAAGTATATTACGAACAGAGAAGTGTATTTACTGAAAATAGGATCTTTGGTGGTTCTGATGCTGAATTTAAAAGGAAGTATTGTGAAGATAATCCAGATTATTTAAGTATTTATAAAAATGCAATACATAAAAATTATGGTGGGGCTTGGGAATATAATGAAATAATAGGTTTTATTAAACTACATATTTTAGGTTCACAAATTAGAGGCGAATATTGGCAAGATGATAAAAAACGGTTTGTTAAATCGAGAACTAAGCAGTTCAAATATGTAACTCATAAATTAGCTCCTGAGAATTCGTTTTACAAAGAGGCAACAAACGCAGAAATCTACCAAACTATTTGCTCATACGTCGATGATTGTCGTAATGAATTAAAAGGTCGTCACATTGACGATTCTAACCTCAAAAACATAGGTAAATACGTAGATTGGAAGTCATTAATCAAAGGTGTATAACAATTTGATTAATTTGACTAAAAGCCGGAGTCTATTTTCGTTACGCTCAAGTTTAGCCCACAATTTTTCGCCAGTTTTTAAGGCGCTATACCTATTGAAAGGATTTGCGATAGATGAGCAAAATTGAAGAAAGTCTTATCATATTCTTCGATATCGAAAAACAGGTACGTGAGCATATAAATACTCATAGATATCAGAAGGTTTTGATTTCAGAGTTAGATAACTGGAATCAAATATGTTGTTCATTGGATACCCTTGGTGACACTGGCTTGGCATTGCAAAGCTACTTTAAATCGGAATATCCTGAGGAAACTGGATTATCGTATATCTATACATACGGGCTACTACAAGCATTATTTATACAGCAAGATGCAATGAATCATTTATCAGAAGCATTTGATGTACCATATGAACTGTCAGAAGAATTAAAAGGTATTAGAGCAGTTAGAAATGCCTCAATAGGTCACCCAACAAAGAATCAAGTAAAGAAAACAACGTACTTTAATCACATATCTCGTATTTCTATGAGCAAAGGTGGTTTCACCCTTGCTCGTTTCTACGACGAGGGTAAAAGTGAGTTCATCGACGTAGATTTTTCGGAAATTGCAGAAACACAGCTGATGGGCATCAATACAGCATATCTATCAATTAATGAAAGGCTTCGAGAAATTGACGAAAAGCATAAGGCTAAATTTATGGAAAAACCGCTAGTAGACATCCTTCACTCAGAAATGAGATATATGTTTGAGAAAGTAGGACAAGCTATTTACTCGCCTTCGAGCTCAAATGTCTCCTTTGGTTTTAAAATGCTTGAGTCGATTGAAAAAACATATAATGAGTTTCAAGGTGCACTGCAAGAAAGAAACGAGCTTACTGATTATACTAAGTACGACCTTGATGAATATTTTCATGGCATTGATCGAGTAAAAGATTATTTGACAAACTCAAATACTAATGATTTTTCTGAGTCTGACGCCAGAATTTACTTGTACTACCTGCAAGAAAATCACAAAAGGTTCGAAGGTATTGCACGAGAAATAGACGAAAGTTACGAGGAAGAATAGATATCAAGTTGCTTTAAGTGACAAAAAAACAGCTGGTATTACTTGTTCTCGCTAATTTTTTTGCTAGCCATTTTACTGCATTTTTAGCAAAAGGTTACCCCATAGAAATTTTAAATCGAAACTCACTAACTCGAGCTAAAAGTCCAACTCGGAAATGTCCCATACGCATCTTAGTCCGTCAAGTTGCCTTGTGTTCTTAGCATTAGCGTATTAGCCTGTAAATGACAATCATTTGCATTTATCAAATATTTATGGTATTATAAGGGTATGGGCTAGTTCTAGCCTCAATTGTTCTACTCAATATATAAACCATATATCGTCATATCGTCGTTACCCTTATATCTTCTCAATAAGTTATTTCTTTTCAAAAGGAGGTATTCTCATGCCTGAATAAAAATATGCACTCAATTAATAGAATTATTTCCAACTAAGTAAGCTGATTATGAAAAATTATAAGGAACAAAATATGCTAAGTAAACAAAGCCAGGGTTATTTAAATGATGTTAACAATCGCATAAAGAAGCATCAAGGTGAGGTAAACATCATTACAACTCATCCAATTCCAGAAATATATAAGCTTGTATTTCTAAGTGGAATGCCTAGTTATATGATTAATGCTAAAGAACTTCATGGAAAAAATACTGAGGGAAGTATAGTCCATCTAAATGATATTATTTACACGGTAGTAAAACGACTAACCATATCTAGTAAGGTTCTAGAGCTACATCTAGATGATGTATCAACTCAATAAAGTAAAGAAATCTAATATGGCACT
>NZ_JBHFFD010000067.1:0-16177 GCF_043359565.1 Shewanella sp. S23-S33
TGAGGCTTAATACGTTCAAATTTAGCTTTTGCCACGATATATTCCTTTCTTTTCAGAATAGTCCAGTCAGTGCTGGACCATAATAACATTTATGTCGTAACTGGATATTAGCTACGAGATTCAATAATCGCTTTTGCAATGTTTTGCGGTGCATCAGAGTACTTCAAGAACTCCATAGAGTATGAAGCGCGACCCTGTGTAGCAGAGCGCAAATCAGTTGCATAACCAAACATTTCAGAAAGAGGCACTACAGCATGGACTATTTTGATGCCACCAAAGCCATCATCCATCCCTTCAATTAAGCCACGACGACGGTTCAAATCACCAACGACGTCACCCATATAATTTTCAGGGGTAGTTACTTCTACTTTCATGCAAGGTTCGAGCAACGCCGGATTCGCTTCAAGCGCACCCTTTTTGAAGCCCATAGAACCTGCAATTTTGAACGCCATCTCGTTCGAGTCCACATCATGATATGAACCATCGAACAGAGTGACCTTCACGTCCAACACAGGGAAGCCAGCGAGAACGCCATTCTTCATCTGTTCTTGGATACCTTTATCAACCGCAGGAATGAATTCACGAGGAATCACACCTCCCACAACAGCATTGACAAATTCGTAACCAGCGCCTTCTTCATTAGGCTCTAGTTTTAACCAAACGTGACCGAATTGTCCACGACCACCTGATTGGCGTACAAATTTACCTTCAGCTTCTACTGAAGCTCGGATAGTTTCGCGGTAGGCCACTTGTGGCTTACCTACGTTACATTCAACACCGAATTCGCGACGCATACGGTCTACGATGATGTCTAAGTGTAACTCACCCATACCCGAAATCAGAGTTTGTGATGATTCTTCGTCAGTTTCAACTCGGAATGATGGATCTTCCGCTGCAAGTTTTTGCAACGCGATACCCATTTTGTCCTGATCGGCTTTTGACTTAGGCTCAACGGCAATGGTAATTACTGGCTCTGGGAACTCCATACGTTCCAAGATCACTCTATGATCGTTATCACAAAGCGTATCACCCGTAGTCACTTCTTTTAGACCAATCGCCGCTGCGATATCACCAGCACGGACTTCTTTCAGTTCAGTGCGATCGTTTGCGTGCATTTGCACCATACGACCTACGCGTTCACGCTTCTGTTTGACAGAGTTGTAAACGCCCGAACCTGATTCGAGTACGCCTGAGTACACGCGAATAAAGGTCAAAGTTCCTACGAATGGATCTGTAGCAATCTTAAATGCCAATGCAGCAAAAGGCGCATTGTCATCTGATGGGCGTTCTACTTCTTGGTCGTTCTCATCGATGCCCTTAATTGGAGGCACATCAATTGGCGCTGGCAAGAATTCAATAACCGCATCAAGTACCGCTTGAACGCCTTTGTTCTTAAATGCAGAACCACAAGTCGCTAAAACGATTTCATTATTTATAGTACGCTGACGTAGCGCCTTTTTAATTTCGTCTTCTGATAGCGTGCCTTCTTCAAGGTACTTATCCATCAGTTCATCCGAAGATTCGGCTGCCACTTCAACCAGATACTCATGCATTTCAGCCGCTTTAGCTGCTAACTCTGCAGGGATCTCCTCATAAGTGAAAGTCATACCCTGGTCTGATTCATTCCAGTTAATTGCTTTCATCTTGATTAAGTCGATCACGCCTTTGAAGTTTTCTTCTGCACCAATATTCAATTGAATAGGCACACAAGTGGCTCCAAGACGAGTTCTAATTTGCTTCACTACACGTTCAAAGTCTGCACCTGCACGGTCCATCTTGTTGATAAATACCAAACGTGGAACGCGGTATTTATCAGCTTGACGCCACACTGTTTCTGACTGAGGTTCAACACCAGATGAACCACAGAAAACGACAACAGCACCGTCGAGGACGCGCAGAGACCGTTCAACTTCAATAGTAAAGTCAACGTGACCAGGGGTATCGATGATATTGATGCGGTGTTCAGTGAATTGAGCATCCATACCACGCCAGAATGTGGTTACCGCAGCCGAGGTGATAGTGATACCACGCTCTTGCTCTTGAACCATCCAGTCTGTGGTAGCGGCGCCGTCATGCACCTCACCGATTTTATGAGACAAACCGGTATAGAACAGAACACGTTCTGTTGTGGTGGTTTTACCTGCGTCAACATGAGCACAAATACCGATATTACGATAACGCTCAATTGGGGTTGTACGAGCCACGATTATACCCTCTCCACCAAGACCTAAGTCTTGGCAATATCAACAACTATGGTGTGGGCCTAAGCCCACACCATCATATTACCAACGGTAATGAGCAAAGGCTTTGTTAGCTTCAGCCATGCGATGCACGTCTTCACGCTTCTTAACAGCAGTACCTTTGTTTTCAGACGCATCCAGCATTTCACCTGCCAGACGTAAAGCCATAGATTTTTCACCACGCTTACGAGCAGCTTCAACTAACCAGCGCATCGCCAGTGCGTTACGACGCACAGGACGAACTTCACATGGTACCTGGTACGTAGAACCACCAACGCGACGAGATTTAACTTCGACTGATGGGCGAACGTTGTCCAGGGCTGCTTCAAGGATAACTAAATGGTTTTCGCTTTTCTTTTCAGCGACAACATCTAGTGCCTTGTAAATAATTTTTTCTGCAGTCGACTTTTTGCCGTCTTGCATAATGACGTTGATGAACTTAGCCAGCAACTCACTGTGAAACTTTGGATCTGGTAGGATTTTACGTTGTCCTACAACGCGACGTCTTGGCATAACAATTCTCCGTATGCTTCAGGGATTTCCAAAACTGGAATTCTCAAAATAAAACTAGCTTGGCCTTACTTAACGGATAAGTTAAGACTTAGGACGCTTAGCACCGTATTTAGAACGGCTTTGGCGACGTGAAGTCACGCCTGCACAGTCTAATGCGCCACGAATAGTGTGATAACGCACACCTGGTAAGTCTTTAACACGACCACCACGGATTAAGATCACGCTATGTTCCTGCAGGTTGTGGCCTTCACCGCCGATGTACGAAGTAACTTCGAAACCGTTAGTTAGACGCACACGAGCTACTTTACGTAGTGCAGAGTTAGGTTTTTTAGGGGTAGTAGTGTACACACGTGTACAAACACCACGTTTTTGCGGGCACGCATTCAACGCAGGCACGTTAGTCTTGTCGACTTTTGGCGCGCGTGGCTTACGTACCAACTGGTTTACAGTTGCCATGTATAGCTCCGAGTCAGTTGAATCAAACTCAACGATAAGGTGTGAAAAATCTATATCCCACAATGGTGGGACGCGGAATTTTAGAAAGGTAATGCCTGACTGTCAAGAAATAGCCAACTTTTGCGGCATATTACAAGAAAAAAGGCGCCATAGGCGCCTTTTTATAACAAACTTATTACTTAATCTTGGCTACCAGCCAAGTTTAAGAGATCGGCCAAGTTCTGTTCGGCTTCACTTGCAGTGATCTTGTTCACTACTACAGGTTCGTTTTTCTTCGCACGCGCTTCATTACGAGTCTTGTGATAAGCGTAACCAGTACCGGCTGGGATCAGTCGGCCAACGATAACGTTTTCTTTCAGACCACGTAATTGATCGCTCTTACCACCTACGGCGGCTTCGGTCAGTACGCGCGTGGTTTCTTGGAACGATGCTGCTGAGATAAAGGATTCTGTTGCCAGAGATGCTTTAGTAATACCCAGTAGTTCACGTTCAAAGGTCGCAGGCACTTTACCTTGGGCGATCAGTTCGCGGTTAGCGATCTTCACGCGTGACACTTCAGCTTGTTCCCCTTCGAGGAAGTCAGTGTCACCGGCAGAAGTGATAAGACACTTACGCAGCATCTGACGGATGATCACTTCGATATGCTTATCGTTGATCTTCACGCCTTGCAGACGGTAAACGTCCTGTACTTCGTTCACAATGTAGTTTGCTACGTTGTGGATACCACGAAGACGCAGAATGTCGTGTGCCGCTTCTGGACCGTCAGCGATAACTTCACCACGTTCGACTTTTTCACCTTCGAACACGTTTAAGTTACGCCACTTAGGGATCATCTCTTCATAATGATCGCCGCCATCAGCAGGTGTAATCACCAAACGACGCTTACCTTTGGTCTCTTTACCAAACGAGATGGTACCAGAGATTTCCGCCAGAATAGCAGGCTCTTTTGGCTTACGCGCTTCGAACAAGTCAGCAACGCGTGGCAGACCACCGGTGATGTCGCGTGTTTTAGACGATTCCTGAGGAATACGAGCTAATGCGTCACCCACGTTGATTTGCGCGTTATCTTCTAAGTTAACGATCGCACTACCTGGTAAGAAGTATTGTGCTGGTACTTCAGTACCTGGGATCATCAAGTCAGCACCATTAGCGCCAAGCAGACGGATCATTGGGCGCATTTCTTTACCCGCAGTACCACGCTGACCAACGTCAAGGATCACGATTGATGACAGACCCGTTAGTTCGTCTGTTTGACGTGTCATAGTGACACCGTCAATCATGTCTACGAACTTGATACTACCCGCCACTTCAGAAATGATTGGGTGAGTATGTGGATCCCAGTTAGCGATAACATCGCCCGCTTCAACAGCCGCTTCTTCTAGTTTCTCGAGCACAGTACCGTATGGCACTTTATAACGCTCTTTCTCACGACCCAGCTCGTCAATAACAGCCAGTTCAGAAGAACGAGAAACGATAACCAGTTTGCCGTCACTGTTAGTCACATGCTTAGCATTATGCAGTTTCAATGAACCCGAGTTTTTCACTTGGACATTGTTTTCTGCAGACGCTCTAGATGCCGCACCACCGATGTGGAACGTACGCATCGTTAACTGTGTACCTGGTTCACCGATAGATTGTGCTGCCACAACACCGATGGCTTCACCGTGGTTAATAATATGACCACGAGCCAAGTCACGACCGTAACAAGCTGCACACACACCGAAATCGGTATCACAAGAAATAACAGAACGTACAATCACTTCGTCGATTGAATGCTCTTCTAACTTGTCACACCATGCTTCGTCGAGTAGCGTGTTACGTGGTGCTAATACGTCTTCAGTGCCTGGATAGAACACATCAATCGCAACCACACGACCCAGTACGCGTTCACGTAACGGCTCAACCACATCACCACCTTCAATCAGCGGTTTCATGGTTAGACCTTCGTGAGTACCACAATCGTCTTCGATAACCACTAAATCTTGTGCAACGTCTACAAGACGACGAGTCAGGTAACCCGAGTTCGCTGTCTTCAACGCCGTATCGGCTAGACCTTTACGCGCACCGTGAGTAGAAATAAAGTACTGGAGTACGTTTAGACCTTCACGGAAGTTAGCGGTAATTGGCGTTTCGATGATTGAGCCGTCTGGCTTAGCCATCAGACCACGCATACCCGCCAACTGACGGATCTGTGCGGCACTACCACGAGCGCCTGAGTCAGCCATCATATAGATGCTGTTAAACGAGGCTTGTTTCTCTTCAACACCATCACGGTTAATCACTGTCTCAGTTGACAGGTTTTCCATCATAGCTTTAGAAACTTTTTCGTTGGCACTTGCCCAGATATCGATAACTTTGTTGTAACGCTCACCGGCTGTTACTAGACCAGATTGGAACTGCTCTTGAATTTCAAGAACTTCCGCTTCTGCATCAGCAACTAAGGTGTATTTCTCGTCTGGAATAACCATGTCATCGATACCTACAGAGGCACCAGAGATGGTTGCAAAACGGAAACCGGTATACATCAATTGGTCAGCGAAGATAACAGTATCTTTCAGACCCAGTTGACGATAACAGGTGTTCAACAGTTTAGAGATCTGCTTTTTGCCCATGTTCTGGTTAACCAGATCAAATGACAAACCTGCTGGCAGAATAAGTGACAGCAGAGCACGACCCACAGTCGTATCAACGATACGGCGTTGTTCAGTGCGCTCACCATCGTCACCAATAATGGTTTCAGTGATACGAACTTTAACGCGGGCATGCAGTTCAGCAGCGCCAGTTGCGTAAGCTTTTTCAACTTCAGCAACAGACATAAATGCCATACCTTCACCACGGCCGTTAATACGCTCACGGCTGGTGTAGTACAGACCCAATACCACGTCTTGAGACGGGGTGATAACAGGCTCGCCGTTGGCTGGTGACAGGATGTTGTTGGTAGACATCATCAGGGCACGGGCTTCAAGCTGCGCTTCCAGTGTTAACGGTACGTGTACCGCCATTTGGTCACCGTCGAAGTCGGCGTTGTATGCCGCACAAACGAGTGGGTGTAACTGGATTGCTTTACCTTCAATCAGTACAGGTTCGAACGCTTGGATACCCAGTCTGTGCAGTGTTGGTGCACGGTTGAGCATCACTGGATGTTCGCGGATCACTTCATCCAAAACGTCCCAAACTTCCGCTACTTCACGCTCAACCATCTTCTTAGCCGCTTTGATAGTAGTAGCCAAGCCACGACCTTCTAGCTTGCCATAGATGAATGGCTTGAACAGTTCCAGTGCCATCTTCTTAGGAAGACCACATTGGTGCAGACGTAGAGTAGGACCTACGGTAATTACCGAACGACCAGAATAGTCGACGCGCTTACCCAACAAGTTCTGACGGAAACGACCTTGCTTACCTTTGATCATATCAGCCAAAGATTTCAGAGGACGCTTGTTAGAACCGGTAATAGCACGACCACGACGACCGTTATCTAATAGCGCATCAACAGACTCTTGTAACATACGCTTTTCGTTGCGTACGATAATGTCTGGCGCAGCTAAATCTAACAGACGCTTCAAACGGTTGTTACGGTTGATCACGCGGCGATACAGGTCGTTAAGATCTGAAGTCGCGAAGCGGCCGCCATCGAGCGGAACCAACGGACGTAAGTCAGGTGGTAACACAGGCAGTACTTTTAAGATCATCCACTCAGGCTTGTTGCCTGAAGTGTAGAATGCTTCCATCAACTTAAGACGTTTAGTCACTTTCTTGCGACGAGTCTCAGAGTTGATTGAAGGCAATTCTTCACGCATTTGTTCGATTTCTTTCGCTAAATCGATAGCACGTAACAGTTCAAGCACTGCTTCGGCACCCATTTTAGCTTCGAACTCATCACCGTATTCTTCTAATGCATCCAGATAAGTTTCTTCTGTCAGCATTTGGCCACGTTCAAGGCTGGTCATGCCAGGCTCGATCACGACAAATGATTCAAAATACAGTACGCGTTCGATATCACGCAGCGTCATATCCAGCATTAAGCCAATACGTGACGGCAGTGATTTTAAGAACCAAATGTGCGCAACTGGGCTAGCCAGTTCGATGTGACCCATACGCTCACGACGTACTTTAGTTTGGGTTACTTCAACGCCACACTTTTCACAAATAACACCACGGTGCTTCAAACGTTTGTACTTACCGCACAAACATTCGTAATCTTTGACTGGGCCAAAGATACGCGCACAGAACAGACCTTCACGCTCAGGCTTGAAGGTACGGTAGTTGATGGTTTCTGGCTTCTTAACTTCACCAAAAGACCAAGAACGGATCAGATCAGGTGATGCCAGACCAATTTTGATGCCGTTAAATTCTTCAGTCTTGCTTTGCTGTTTCAGAAACTTTAATAAGTCTTTCACGTTTCTCTCCTGAAGGAGTTAAACCGGGTGCTCCGCTTGCACGGAGCACCATTCTGTTTGCCAAACGCGGCTAAAGGCCTGCGCTTATGCCTGATCCAACTCGATATTAATACCGAGTGAACGGATCTCCTTCAGTAACACGTTGAAGGACTCTGGCATGCCAGGTTGCATCTGATGGTTACCGTCGACGATGTTCTTATACATCTGAGTACGACCGTTAACGTCATCCGATTTAACAGTGAGCATTTCTTGAAGCGTATAAGCGGCACCGTATGCTTCTAGTGCCCACACTTCCATCTCACCGAAACGCTGACCACCGAACTGAGCTTTACCGCCCAGTGGTTGTTGAGTCACTAAGCTGTACGAACCGGTAGAACGGGCGTGCATCTTGTCATCAACTAAGTGGTTCAGTTTGAGCATGTACATGTAACCTACCGTTACTTGACGCTCAAATTCGTTACCGGTACGACCATCAAACAACTTCAACTGACCAGAGGTTGGCAAACCTGCAAGTTCAAGCATCTGCTTGATCTCTTTCTCTTTAGCACCGTCGAATGCAGGAGTTGCAATCGGAATACCGCCTTTCAGGTTAGTCGCAAGACGTAATACTTCATCATCAGTGAATGAATCGATATCGACGCGCTGCTGCACTTCGTCACCTAATTCATAAACTTGCTTGATGTAACCACGAACTTCAGCCAGCTCACGCTGTTCTTCAAGCATCGCAGTGATCTTGTTACCAATGCCTTTGGCAGCGGCGCCCATATGGACTTCAAGTACCTGACCAATGTTCATACGTGATGGAACACCTAGCGGGTTCAATACGATGTCTACTGGGTTACCTTGTTCGTCATATGGCATGTCTTCGATTGGGCAAATCTTAGAGATAACACCCTTGTTACCGTGACGACCCGCCATCTTGTCACCAGGTTGGATAGTACGCTTAACCGCTAAGTAAACCTTAACGATCTTGAGTACGCCTGGCGCCAAGTCATCACCTTGGGTGATCTTGCGACGTTTGATTTCAAACTTCTTATCGAAGTCAGCTTTCAGCTCTTCATGCTGTTCAGCTAATTGCTCAAGTTCAGTTTGTTTTGCTTCATCGTCAATGACTTGAACCAATACATCTTTACGTGGCAACGCAGCAATTTGCGCTTCAGTGAAACCAGCACCGATTAACAGGTTACGCGCACGGCTCAATACACCTTCTTCAAGGATCTTGAACTCTTCGCCTAAGTCTTTACGAGCTTGGGCAATGTGCATCTCTTCGATTTCAACTGCACGCTTGTCTTTTTCAACGCCGTCACGGGTAAATACCTGAACGTCGATGATAGTGCCCTTAACAGAGTTAGGAACACGCAGTGAACTGTCTTTAACGTCAGACGCTTTCTCACCGAAGATAGCACGGAGTAACTTCTCTTCTGGCGTTAGCTGTGTTTCGCCTTTTGGCGTCACTTTACCAACCAGAATATCGCCGCCCTTCACTTCTGCACCAATGTAAACGATACCTGACTCATCGAGTTTCGACAGAGCAGATTCACCTACGTTTGGAATATCAGCCGTGATTTCTTCGCTACCCAGTTTAGTATCACGAGCAATACAAGAGAGCTCCTGAATGTGGATAGTGGTGAAACGGTCTTCTTGCGCTACGCGCTCAGAAATTAAGATCGAGTCTTCGAAGTTGTAACCGTTCCAAGGCATGAATGCGATACGCATGTTCTGGCCAAGGGCTAAGTCACCTAAGTCAGTAGACGGACCGTCTGCTAACACGTCACCACGAACGACTGGCTCACCAACAGCACAACAAGGGCGTTGGTTAATACAAGTGTTTTGGTTAGAACGGGTGTATTTAGTCAGGTTATAAATGTCGATACCGGCTTCGCCTGGACGCAACTCATCTTCATTTACTTTAACAACGATGCGGCTCGCATCAACGTAGTCTACAAAACCACCACGTTTAGCAACAACCACAACACCAGAGTCAACAGCCAAAGTACGTTCAATACCAGTACCTACTAGCGGCTTTTCAGAGCGCAGTGTGGGTACGGCTTGACGTTGCATGTTCGCACCCATCAAGGCACGGTTAGCATCGTCGTGTTCTAAGAACGGGATCAGCGACGCAGCAACAGAAATAATCTGTTGTGGCGAAACGTCCATATACTGGATGTCAGCAGCGCGCATAAAGGTAGATTCACCTTTATGACGACAAGCAATTTGCTCTTCTGCCATACGACCGTTCGCGTCAACTTCAATGTTCGCCTGTGCAATCACATAACGACCTTCTTCGATTGCTGACAAGTATTCCACTTCGTCAGTAATCACGCCGTCGATAACCTTGCGGTATGGCGTTTCTAGGAAGCCGTAAGAGTTAGTACGGGCAAAACTTGCTAATGAGTTGATTAGACCAATGTTTGGACCTTCAGGGGTCTCAATTGGACATAAACGACCATAATGCGTTGGATGTACGTCGCGGACTTCGAAGCCTGCACGTTCACGAGTCAAACCACCAGGGCCAAGTGCAGAAATACGACGCTTATGCGTTACTTCTGACAGCGGGTTGTTTTGGTCCATGAATTGTGACAGCTGAGAAGAACCGAAGAACTCTTTCACTGCAGCAGAAATTGGCTTAGCGTTGATCAAGTCTTGTGGCATCAGCTCGTTCAGATCGCCTAAAGACAGACGTTCACGCACGGCGCGCTCAACACGGACTAAACCAACACGGAATTGGTTTTCAGCCATTTCACCGACGCTACGAATACGACGGTTACCTAAGTGATCGATGTCATCGACTTCGTCGAAACCGTTACGGATATGAATGATGTTCTTCATTACCGCGACGATGTCTTCTTTAGACAATACACCGCTACCTTCGTCATCAGGAATGCTGAGACGACGGTTGAACTTCATACGACCTACTTTAGACAGGTCATAACGCTCTTCACTGAAGAACAAGTTCTGGAATAGCGCTTCGGCAGCATCTTTGGTTGGTGGCTCGCCAGGACGCATCATACGATAGATCTCAACCAGCGCTTCTAAGCGGTTAGTGGTTGAATCGATACGCAGCGTATCTGAAATATAAGCACCATGATCTAGCTCGTTGATATACAACGTGCTGATATCTTTAATACCGGCCAATGATAGTTTAGCCAGATCTTCTAAGCTAATTTCACTGTTGGCAGAGACTAAAACTTCACCCGTGTCCGGATCGATATAATCTTGAGCAGCATATTTGCCCACGATATATTCAACTGGCACTTCAAGCTCAGTGGTATTAGTCTTTTCTAACTGACGAATGTGACGCGCAGTAATACGACGTCCCGCTTCAACCAGTACAGAACCTTCAGCATCCTTGATGTCATAGCTGGCAGTTTCGCCACGCAGACGTTCAGGCACCAAAGACATGACCAGAGTATCTTTCTTGATCTTGAACTCAACGCGCTCGAAGAACAGATCGAGGATCTCTTGAGTAGAATATTCTAATGCACGTAACATGATGGTCGCAGGCAGTTTGCGGCGACGATCAATACGCACAAATAGTGCATCTTTAGGATCGAATTCAAAGTCAAGCCATGAACCACGGTAAGGAATAATACGTGCGTTATACAGCACCTTACCTGATGAGTGGGTTTTACCACGGTCATGATCAAAGAACACGCCTGGAGAACGGTGTAATTGAGATACGATTACACGCTCAGTACCGTTGATAACAAAAGTACCGTTATCCGTCATCAATGGGATATCACCCATGTAGACTTCTTGTTCTTTAATATCTTTTACTGTGCCCGCCGCTGCTTCACGGTCATACAACACCATGCGTAATTTAACGCGTAGTGGAGCTGAATACGTAACACCACGGATCTGACACTCTTTCACATCAAAAACAGGCTCGCCAAGCTTATAGCTGACGTATTGCAGTTCTGAGTTACCAGAAAAGCTCTTGATGGGAAAAACGCTACGGAAGGCGGCTTCTAAACCGCGCTCACCGGTAGGATCTTGATCGGTGAACTTCTTAAAAGAGTCTAGCTGGATAGACAATAAATAAGGGATATCCAAAACTTTTGGACGCTTACCAAAGTCTTTGCGAATACGCTTCTTTTCAGAATAGGAGTAAACCATGGGTTTCCTCTGCTTACGAGATGTGACCAAGACTGAATAAATAACTTAAGTTATTAAAATTCAGCACGTTTGCCCATCACCGTTGATGGCAAGAACCTAACCAGTAATCTCTGCTAGGGACTGCAAAATTTGGCGACAAACGGTGAAAAAAAATCGCCAGCGCATATAGCGCAAAAAAGGCCGACGGTTAAAAAACCGCCAGCCTCCACCCAAGTGGCTTGGGTGAGCAAGCTAAATAATAGCTTACTTAATTTCTACAGAAGCACCAGCTTCAGTAAGTTCTTTCTTCAGAGCTTCAGCTTCTTCTTTAGAAACGCCTTCTTTAACTGCTACTGGAGCAGCTTCAGACATAGCTTTAGCTTCTTTCAGGCCTAAACCAGTTGCGCCACGGATGGCTTTAATAACTGCAACTTTGTTGTCGCCGTGAGCAGTCAGAACTACGTTGAATTCTGTTTGTTCTTCAACAACAACTGCTTCTGCACCGCCAGAAACAACAGCAGCAGCGGCAGAAACGCCGAACTTCTCTTCCATAGCTTCGATCAGTTCAACAACTTCCATTACAGACATAGCTGCAAAGGCTTCTAAGATTTGGTCTTTAGTGATAGACATAACAAATGTTTCCTATTGTTCTGAATTCAATTTTATTAAGCAGCCAGCTTGAAATTAAGCGGCTTCTTGTTTTTGATCGCGCAGGGCGGCCAGTGTACGAACGAACTTGCCAGCAGATGCTTCTTTCATAGTCATCATTAACTGAGCTAGTGCTTCTTCGTATGTTGGCAGTTTCGCCAAACGATCAATTTCAGCTGCAGGGATGAAATTCCCTTCAAAGGCTGCGCCTTTAACTTCGAAGTTAGCTTGTTCTTTAGCAAAGTCTTTTAACAGACGTGCTGCAGCACCTGGGTGCTCTAAAGAAAAAGCAATCAAAGTTGGGCCAGTGAACGTTTCTGCTAGGCACTCAAAAGCAGTACCTTCAACAGCACGACGAGCTAGCGTGTTACGTACTACACGTACATATACACCAGCTTCGCGAGCTTTTTTACGCAGACCGGTCATAGCACCTACAGTCACACCGCGAGAATCAGCGGCAACTGCAGATAGCGCACCTTTGGCAGCTTCGTTGACTTCAGCAACAATCGCTTTTTTGTCTTCGAGTCTTAATGCCATTGGCTTTACTCCTGGATTCTACCTAGGGTATTCCCTAGTATTTACCATACTAAATACTTATGTATTTAGTGACTTACGGTGCAGATTATCCAGTAAAAAATTTTAGCTGGGGCCTGACACCGTCTACGCAGGAAATTAAGTTATTTTTACAAAAAACACCTGCGGTCTTGGACGGAAACCTGAGTTAAATTCCGCCTAAACAGAAGATAAAACAGGCTTCAACCCACAAAGTGCGCGCATTATAGACTAATGCACCCGCTTTGTAAAATTATAGAGTTGTTTCAAGCGTAGCTTGATCAACTGCAACACCTGCACCCATAGTGGTAGAGATGCTGATCTTTTTCACGAAAATGCCTTTAGCAACTGCAGGCTTAGCCTTTTTCAGTGCTGACACTAACGCTTCCAAGTTTTCTTTCAATTGAACTGGTGTGAAATCCACTTTACCGATAGTAGTGTGGATAATACCGTTCTTGTCGTTACGGTAACGAACTTGACCCGCTTTGGCGTTCTTAACAGCTTCAGCAACGTTTGGCGTTACTGTACCTGTTTTAGGGTTAGGCATTAAACCACGTGGGCCTAAGATTTGACCTAACATACCAACAACGCGCATTGCATCTGGAGATGCGATAACTACGTCAAAGTTCATTTCACCGGCTTTGATTTTCTCAGCCAGATCATCCATACCAACTAGCTCAGCGCCAGCAGCTTTAGCAGCTTCAGCATTTGCACCTTGTGTAAATACTGCAACGCGAACGTCACGACCAGTACCGTGTGGCAACACTGTTGCACCACGAACGTTTTGGTCAGATTTACGTGGGTCAATACCCAGGTTAACTGCTACGTCTACACTTTCAACGAATTTTGCAGTTGCTAATTCTTTTAACAGAGCAACAGCTTCGTTGATATCGTAGCTTTTAGTACCGTCAACTTTTTCGCGAATTACGCGCATGCGTTTAGTTAGCTTTGCCATTATATTAATCCTCTACAACCAAACCCATTGAACGCGCAGTACCTTCGATTGAGCGAGTCATCGCTTCAATGTCAGCACCAGTCATATCGGCAGCTTTAAGTTCAGCAATTTCTTGAACTTTAGCGCGAGCGATAGTACCCACTTTCTGAGTGTTTGGACGTGGAGAACCTGATTTCAGGCCTGCAGCAGTCTTCAGTAAGTAAGACGCTGGAGAAGTCTTGGTTTCAAAAGTGAATGAACGGTCACTGTATACAGTGATCACGACTGGAATAGGCATGCCTTTTTCCATTTTTTCTGTACGGGCGTTAAACGCTTTACAGAATTCCATGATGTTCACACCTTTTTGACCCAAAGCTGGACCAACTGGTGGTGACGGGTTCGCAGAACCTGATTTTACTTGTAGCTTAATATAAGCATCAATCTTCTTTGCCATCTGACATTTCCTCAGTTTGGGTTCAAACGCGCATCAGCGACATGCTGACATGCTCCCCCGAAAACAACGGGTGCGAATTATATAGAAATTCGCACCCGTTGCCAAACGGATTTTGTAGTTTATTTAATCAGCCTTTTTCAACTTGACTAAAATCAAGTTCAACAGGCGTAGAACGACCAAAGATCATCACTGATACTTTCACGCGGCTCTTGTCATAATCCACTTCTTCAACGGTGCCGTTAAAGTCAGCAAATGGACCATCACACACACGTACCACTTCACCAGGCTCAAATATGGTTCTATGAGTCGGTGACGCTGTCGTTTCTTGTAAGCGACGCAGAATTGCATCAGCTTCTTTATCTGAAATTGGGGCAGGACGATCAGACGTTCCGCCAATAAAGCCTAAAACACGCGGGATGCTTTTGACTAAATGCCAGCTGTCATCGTTCATTTCCATCTGGACTAACACATAGCCAGGGAAAAACTTACGTTCGCTCTTGCGACGCTGACCTGCACGCATTTCGATGACTTCTTCAGTCGGAACCAATACTTCACCGAAGTATGCTTCCATGCCATGCATTTTAATATATTCAATCAGTGACTTACAAACTCGGCCTTCATAGCCTGAGAATGCCTGCACTACATACCATCTTTTTTTAGCTTCTTTAGCTTCAGTCATTCGAGGTGCCTATACGCCAGTGATAAAATTGACAATTCGCATTAACACAGCATCCATACCCCAAAGGATAAGAGCTAAGATACCTGTTGCTGCAAGGACAATAAAAGTGGTGTTTAGCGCTTCTTGACGCGTCGGCCATACAACCTTGCGCACTTCGATATGCGCTTCACGGGCAAAAGCTAACGCTTTTTTACCTTTTACAGTCTGAAGCGCAATAAAACCAGCAATAGCGAATGCAACGATAACACTAAGCGCACGTATGACGGCACTGGCTTCGCTATACATTTGATTGCCAATAACAGCAGCGGCTAGCAATACAATCACTAAACCCCACTTCACGATATCCAGAGAATTGTTCTGGTTTTCAGTATTTGTTGTCATCGGTTTTTCCGTTACTCAATACGGCCTGAGCTTAGAGCACATTAATTGACGGGCATAATCCCACATCACTCTGCATTTCCGAACACCCTTAGAAACGCAAAATAGCATAAGCTCAGGGTCAAAAATCGGCCATAGATTGTATTCTTATTCGACTTTGTAAGCAAGGATGCGAATCCCATGCAAACCACAAAACCTATGAAATAATCCACTTAAACAAAAAAGGAAGCCGAAGCTTCCTTTTCAAACTAATTTCTATCGCAATTAAGCGATGATTTTAGCTACTACACCAGCACCAACTGTACGACCACCTTCACGGATTGCGAAGCGTAAACCTTCGTCCATCGCGATTGGGCAAATCAGAGTCACTACCATTTTGATGTTGTCGCCAGGCATTACCATCTCTACGCCTTCTGGCAGTTCGATAGTACCGGTTACGTCAGTTGTACGGAAGTAGAACTGTGGACGGTAGCCTTTGAAGAATGGAGTGTGACGTCCGCCTTCTTCTTTTGACAGAACATAAACTTCTGATTCAAAAGTCGTGTGTGGGTTGATTGAACCTGGTTTAGCCAATACTTGACCACGTTCTACGTCATCACGCTTAGTACCACGTAATAACACACCACAGTTCTCACCTGCACGACCTTCGTCAAGCAGTTTACGGAACATTTCTACACCAGTACACGTTGTTTTAGTCGTTGTGCGAACACCAACGATTTCAACTTCGTCACCCACTTTAACAATACCACGCTCAACACGACCAGTAACTACTGTACCACGGCCTGAAATTGAGAATACGTCTTCGATTGGCAGTAGGAACGGCTTATCGAT
>NZ_JBHFFD010000068.1:0-116750 GCF_043359565.1 Shewanella sp. S23-S33
TGATATAAACGGAAAGATAATATTGCTTTTGCTTGGTGCGTAAGTTTAATAATCGAGAATTTTACACCTCAAGCTTTAGCAGTCTTGCGTGTGTATAATAGTTTTTTAATATGACAAAACCTTGATCGTTATCAAAGGTTAACGGGTGAGTTATTTTTTAGCGTTAAAGTATGATCAAGGTTATATTGCGGAATGTAAAAGACTAATGATTTAAATCTGGATTATGTAATTTATATTTTTGATGTTTATTTAAAAATTCTATATTTTAGAAAATATATTGATTTTGCTTTTTCTAGTCGGATGTGTGATATTTATTTTGGTCTTAAAACAATAGGCGAAGCCAAAACGGGCTTCGCCTATGATGTTTAATGTTGAGTAGCAGAGCTATAATTACACATTAATTTCTGGCTTGTAGAGCTTAGAAACTTGCAGTTACCCCAGCATAAATACTGCGACTCTTTTGAATATAATCAAGGTCGGTGGCAACTTGGTCACGTTCAGAATCCGTTAGGTTAGTCACGCCAAGCTTCAGTCTAAACATAGGATTAATTTGATAATTCGCACCTATATCGAGCGAGCCATAACCCTCTGATTTGACATTGGCTCGCAAATACTGCTCGCCAGTATAATGGTAGGCGATAAAGGTGGATAAACCATCGAATGCCTGCCATTGCAGTTTTAGGTTATAGCTGTCGTCCGGTGTTAAGGTAAAAGGCGCGCCATTTTGCTTATCTTCGGCATCGGTTTTACTGTAATTACCGTTTAGGCTGAGATCTTGAGTTAAATTGTACCAAGCTTGTAATTCCCAACCAGTGATCTTAGCTTCGTTCACGTTTTGGTAAGTTAATACTGTACCTGGGACTCTATTCCAAGTTTCGGTGATAATTTTATTTTCTACATCGTTATGGAAGTAGGTGATCGAGCCACCAAAATCCGTGGTTTGATATTGGGTCGATAACTCGTAGTTCACTGAGGTTTCGGGTTGAAGATCAGGATTTCCCGCAACGGTACAGGCGCCACGACAAGCGGGGATAATATAATCGGCTTGGGATTGCGCCATATTTGGCGCTTTAAAGGCTTTGCCGCCACCACCTTTAATGACCCATTCAGAGCTTAAGTTATACACTAAATACAAGCGTGGGCTAAATTCGGTGCCGTACACATCGTGGTGATCGACGCGCCCGCCTAAGGTGATATTGAGTTCGCCTAAGCTAAATTCATCTTGTAGATACAATGCCGATTGGCTGTCGTCTAAGGTGCCATCACCTAAAATATTGCGGCTATTTTCGAGTTGGGTCCAACGGTATTCTGCACCGCTGGTTAACATGTGATCGCCAAGCAGGACAGTGGTTTGACCGTCAAGATTGTGGTTGGTTTGGGTGATATTACCAATCTCGGCGATTAACGCTGAGTCGTCAGTCACCTCAACATTTTCATAGTAATAGCGCAGGCGAGTATCGCCCCAGTTCCAGTGGCCATTATGGGTCAGACCTGAACTTATCCGCTCCGCTTGTTGGTTATTGGTGAGAATCGTGCCGTAGTTATTCCAATCAGACTCGCGTTCATCGTTGGCGTAACTTAAGTCAAATTGCAGATCTTGCTGGTTATCAATCAGCCATTGTAAATTGGCGAGGGCGCTGATTTCATCTCTGTCTTCTAGCGCATCAATAGTGGGTTTTAAGTCCGAGCGCCATGCATCGCGTTTATTGCTGTCGACGATTAAGTTTGCCAGTAATTTATCTTTGATCAGCGCGCCACTGCTGTAGAAATTGTACTTAGTGCTATCGCCACCCTTGCCACTGGTAGGTGCATCGTATTGCACGCCAACGCTGGTTTGCCAGTCCTCCGTTGGTTGACGCAGTATGACGTTAACCACACCGCCTAAAGCTTCTGAGCCGTAGAGGGATGACATAGGCCCACGTACAACTTCGATACGTTCAATGGCAGACATTGGAATAGAGGACAAGTCAAAATCGTTGCCATAACCAGAGGTTAATGCTTCGCGGGAGTTAATGCGGCGGCCATTAATCAAGATTAAAGTGTAATCTGAATCCAAACCTCGCAGGCTGATCTCATTGCGGCCATAGGGCGTGCCTTCGCTGATGTTCACACCCTGTAAATAACGGACTGCGCTAGCGAGATCGTCTATGACTAAAGCTTCAAGTTCACTGCGGTTAATCACGGACACCGAAGCGGGCGCCGAAAGCTCCGAGTGTTTAGTTTGTGTTGCTGTGATCACCATGCGTTCCATTTCTGGAGTGGTATCTTGCGTATTTGCAGCACTAGCCCATGCTGCAGGTAATAACAAACATAAACCAATAGCGCGTGATAGCTGGCTCAACATAGGTGTCTGTGTTGCATGAGATAGATGCGAGGTTTGGCGAGTGCGACGGATAAAGCGGGGCATATCATTCTTCCTTCGGTAATTTTGGCGAATGATAATTATTCTTAATTATAGCTTCAAGCTTGGATGTCTCTCTTTTGTGTAAAGGCAGTGTAAATCTTTAGTGTTTAATAACAGTGTGATAGTCCGTATATTCGACGTGTTGCTCGCTGGCATGGTCATCCTGATTGAGTGCATTGAGCATAAGGTACTGAGTATGACGATCGTCAGATAAATCACTAAAAAATAGTGAGAATAATCAGAAACTATCACCGCACAAAACTGCATAACGTAATATGAAGCTATATCAATATGATTAATATGGATATTTTAACTGGCATAAGCTTTGCTGGCGATGTGACTTTATGTTTCGTGGTGCATTCATGTTTGTGATGTGAATAGTCGCCATACAAAATGTATTGCCAATATTTACGGAGAGAATATGAATCCAGCATTTTATAGCCTAGCCACAGTCACTGTTTTAACTTTGTCACTCACCACTACCGAACCTGCTGTTGCAACAGATGCGCCCGCATTAGCTAAAGTAGCATCAGTTAAAACGGCTGGGGCTCCACAAGCTGACATTGCTCAGCCCGCTGCTGCACTTACAGACACTTTATCTACCCAAATTGCAGCGGTGGATTTTGCTGTGTTCGACAGTTTCAATAAGTGCGCCGTCCCCGCTGAACTAAAGAAACACGCTGACTTTTTCACTGAAGATGTAGAGTTTTACCACGACACGGGTGGCGTGACGTGGAACCGCAAGGACATGATCGCTAATACCGAAAAATATGCCTGTGGCCATTACCGCCGCGAGTTAGTTGCGGGCACGATGAAAGTGTTTCCGGTGAAAGAGTTTGGCGCGATAGAGCAAGGCGTTCATCGTTTTTGCAGCTTTGAAACCGGCAATTGTGAAGGTCTAGCCGACTTTGTGATCGTGTGGCGCAAACAGGACGAACAGTGGAAAGCTACCCGAGTGCTGAGTTATGGGCACAGAACCGCCGAGGCCAAAACGGACTAAACCACTCAACCAAAGCTAGCTTTTAACAAAAAGCTAGTCTCTAACAAAATGCAGTAGTCGATTATTGGCGGGCATAGCCACATCTTGCTTCAGCGTTAAGCCTTGCTCGCTGGCTAAATTGCAAATCCATTCAATATCGCGAATGCCGCTGGCGGGATCCCGCTGTTTTAAAAAGGCATCAAACTGGCGATTGCTGTCACTGCTAAATTCGCCTTGGTAGTTAAAGGGGCCGTAAATACACAGGGTCTTGAGTTGGGGCAGGTACAGACCAAGGCCAATAAAAAACGCTTCAACCATATTTTTGCTCATAATATGCAAAGTGTTGGCGCTGAAAACGGCGTCAATCTCGGGTGTTAAGCCCTCCACCTGCCATGGCACAGTGACATCAAGGATAAGTGGTAAGCGTAGGTTTGCCGCTGCATTGGGTAGCTTGCCTTCATTCATACACCTTGCGGTAATTACCTCAATATATTCAGCTTGATCGCTGGTTTGCCAGATTAAATGGGGAAGATTTGCTGCAAAATACACAGCATGTTGCGCTGTGCCACTGCCGATTTCGAGTACATGTTGGTTGAGTGAGAATGCTTGTGTTAATACTGCTAAAATCGGCGCTTTGTTGTTTTCGCACGCTTGGGAAAACGGCAATTGGACAAGTGGCTGGGTAATTGGCATTAGTGGCATAATGGACTCTAGGTTGCTGAGATAAAAAGAGGATGACGCCGCACAAGCCTATCTTAAACCAGCAAAAAGTATAAGGCTTAAAAGATAAAATGAGCCGCGCCTTAACATTCGGAGTCTCTATCTTAGGTAACTTAATCTTAGGTGCCTTAATTTTAGTGCCTTAATTTTAGGTACCGCCATTTCAGAAGCTTCCATCTCAAGCACCTCCATTTCAGGTTCTTCAAGAAGGAGCCTGCAGTTAGCTCAACTTCCTTTGTCCTGTCCTGCAAATAGTTATCGCAATTCACTGTTGATCTCGATCTCAACTCAGATATACTCACAAATTCTGAACGCTTGTAAAAAATATAAAACAACATCGGTATAATGCCGCGTTAAAACGAGTGTCCAGAACTAAGACTCAACGCTCACTTTCAGCCATCAACAGTTAACTTTCAACATCAAGGAATGACCATGCCAGCAGAGCGTTGCGCCTCCTACTACAATGCCACCATTAACCAAGAGTCGGATTATCCTGCGCTTGAAGGCGACATTCGAGTCGATGTGGCGATTGTCGGTGGCGGTTTTACAGGCGTGGCAACGGCGTTGGAATTATCTGAGAAGGGCTATAAAGTGGCACTTATTGAGGCCAATAAAATTGCGTGGGGCGCGACCGGACGCAACGGTGGGCAGGTGACGGGCAGTTTGTCCGGCGATGTTGCGATGACAAAACAGCTGCGCCGCCAAATTGGCAATGAAGCTGAAGATTATGTGTGGAATTTACGTTGGCGCGGTCATGACATTATTAAAAACCGGGTGGCCAAGTACGGCATAGACTGTGATTTAAAGTTTGGTCATATCCAAACCGCCTACCAGCCAAAGCACATGCAAGAGCTTAGGGCTATGCATAATGAGGCGCAGCGCCGCGGCATGGGTGAATTTATGACGCTGGTATCCGCCGATGAAATGCCTGCCTATTTAGGCTCGCCCTTGTATCACGGCGGCTTAGTCAATCGGCGCAACATGCATTTACACTCTGTTAATCTATGCCTTGGTGAAACCCGCGCCGCAGCAGGTCTTGGGGCGTTAATCTTTGAACACTCACCCGTACTTGATATTGAAGAAGGCGATGTGGCGACTGTTGTCACAGCCAAGGGAAAAGTGCGCGCCAACAGTGTGCTGATCGCCGGTAATGCTTACCATAAACTCGCCCGTCCAAAACTGCGTGGTATGTTATTTCCTGCGTCCTTAGGCAATTGCGCCACTGCGATTCTGCCCGATGATATCGCTTTGCAAATTAATCCGCAGGATTTAGCCGTGTACGATTGCCGCTTTGTACTGGATTACTATCGCCTGACCGCGGATAAACGGCTGATGTTCGGCGGCGGCACTAATTACAGCGGCCGCGATCCTAAAAATGTGGCTGCGGAATTACGGCCTGCAATTGAGCGTACGTTTCCACAATTAAAGGGCGTTAATATCGAATTTGCGTGGGCGGGAATGGCAGGAATTGTGATTAACCGTATCCCGCAGCTCGGCAAAGTGTCGCCTAATGTGTTCTATTGCCAAGGATATTCTGGGCACGGAGTGGCGACATCGCACATTATGGCCGAGATCATGGCCAATGCGATGGACGGGCAATTGCGTGAATTTGATTTGTTTGCCGCCATGCGCCATATCCGCATTCCTTTAAATGAATGGTTCGGCAATCAAGCGCTGGCGTTAGGCATGTTGTATTACACTTTGCGGGAAAACTGGCGCTAGTCTGCGCCGTGTTGTCTGCTACCAATCAATCTGCTCAAACAGTATTTAATCCTGTTCGATGAGTTTTTCGGCAAGGTAATCAACCAATACGCGGATCTTGGCCGACAGGTGGCGGTTTTGCGGATAGAGTGCCCAGATGCCTTCTTTGGCTTCGCGGTGACTGTCAAGGAAGGAGAGTAACCGTCCGGCTTGAATATCTTCTTCAATATAATAATCAGGCAGTTGAACTATCCCTATGCCCTTTAGTGCCGCATCCCTTAATGCGTAGCCGCTGTTACAATTGAGATTGCCACGGACTTTGATATTACGCTCGCGGCCATTTTCCACAAAGCGCCAGTAATTATGATTACCGATCAAACAATTGTGCTGGCTAAGTTCAGATAAGGTATGGGGCTGACCGTATTTTTCCACATAGCTTGGTGAGGCGGCGACATAGTGAGTGCGGCTGCTGAGCGGTTTGGCCATCAGGCTTGAATCGGCAAGTTTTCCGAGGCGAATGGCCAGATCATAACCGCCTTCAATCAAGTCCAAGGTGCGATTGGTCAAGTCGACGCTAAATTCAACGCTGGGATATTGCACCATAAAATCATTGAGTAACGGCATGATAAATTTCTCGCCATAGGCGACGGGCGCCGTGAGCTTGACTAAGCCTTGGGGTGAGTCCTTTAGGTTTGAGATGGCGCGCTCGGCTTCTTCTAACCCCGTTTGTAATTGGCGGCAATGACGATAATAAATCGTGCCTTCTTCGGTTAACGACACTTTGCGGGTAGTGCGGTAAAAGAGTTTTGTGCCAAGGCGATTTTCTAAGGTGCTCACTTGGCGGCTAACGTGGGCGGTGGAGATATTCAGCCGCTGCGCTGCTAGGGTAAAACTTTCGGCCTCAGCCACCGCGACAAATTCAGAAATGCCGTCCCAGAGATACATTGTTGTTACTCAGTAAAAATGAATTGCTTGAATACTAGATTGTCTCTCGCTGAGAAACAAATACAATCCTCCTATTCAGTAGCATCAGTGCAATGGGCGCAAGAATTTGCTTGGCCTGAATTGAATTTATGATACACCAATGACTTACTCCTATTACCTATTCAAGGGACGTAACAATGTCGAACGAAAAACCGCAGTTTATTAAATCAAAGGCCGCTGTTGCTTGGGGACCAGGACAACCACTTAAGATTGAAGAAGTGGATGTGATGTTACCTAAAGCGGGCGAAGTCTTAGTGCGCATTGTGGCTACGGGCGTGTGTCACACGGATGCGTTTACCCTGAGCGGCGACGATCCAGAAGGCGTATTCCCAGCGATTTTAGGCCACGAAGGCGGCGGTATCGTTGAGCAAGTGGGCGAGGGTGTGACCAGTGTACAAGTGGGCGATCATGTGATCCCACTTTATACCCCAGAGTGCGGCGAGTGTAAGTTCTGCCTATCGGGCAAAACTAACCTGTGCCAAAAAATTCGCGCGACCCAAGGTAAAGGCTTAATGCCCGATGGCACCACGCGTTTTTATCTCGATGGCAAGCCTATTTTCCATTACATGGGCTGCTCGACCTTCTCTGAATATACTGTGTTGCCTGAAATCTCATTGGCGAAAGTTAATAAGAGCGCGCCATTAGAAGAAATTTGTCTGTTAGGTTGCGGCGTAACCACCGGTATGGGCGCTGTGATGAACACGGCCAAAGTGGAAGAAGGTGCGACCGTGGCGATTTTTGGCCTCGGCGGTATCGGTTTATCGGCGATTATCGGTGCTACTATGGCCAAAGCCAGTCGCATTATCGCGATTGATATCAACGAGTCTAAATTCGAGTTAGCCAAAAAACTCGGCGCGACCGATTGCATCAATCCTAAATTACTCGATAAGCCCATCCAAGAGGTGATCGTTGAAATGACCGATGGCGGCGTGGATTACTCATTCGAGTGTATCGGCAACGTCAACGTGATGCGCAGCGCCTTAGAGTGTTGCCATAAGGGCTGGGGTGAATCAGTCATCATAGGTGTTGCCGGTGCTGGACAAGAGATTTCAACCCGTCCATTCCAATTGGTGACTGGCCGCGTTTGGCGCGGTTCTGCCTTTGGCGGGGTGAAAGGGCGTTCTGAGCTGCCACACATTGTTGAGCGTTACTTAGCGGGTGAGTTTAAGCTCGATGATTTTATCACTCATACTATGGGGCTTGAGCAAATCAATGAAGCGTTTGAGCTGATGCACCAAGGTAAGAGCATTCGCAGCGTGATCCATTTTGATAAATAAGCGATTTTGCACGCTAAGTTGATGCTTCAGCTTGATGTGACTAACGGGCAGACAGGTGCAAATCTGTCTGCTGTGTTGCCAACGGAGCTGACGATAAGCGCCATGACTAACGCTAAGACTAACGTTATAAATAGCGCTAAAAGATTGAGCTTAAAAGGACTTGTATGACCATAGAAAATATCAGTTGTAACAAGAGTTTTGGCGGTTGGCATAAGCAGTATCGCCATCAATCTCAGTCGTTAAACTGCGAGATGCGCTTTGCCATTTATCTGCCGCCTGAGGCGGTGAATAAACCGGTGCCTGTGCTGTATTGGCTTTCAGGTCTAACCTGTACCGATGAAAACTTTATGCAGAAGGCGGGTGCACAGCGCATGGCAGCGGTACTTGGGATGGCGATTGTCGCCCCTGATACCAGTCCTCGCGGTGACGATGTGCCCGATGCGGCGGATAAGGCTTACGATTTAGGCTTAGGCGCGGGTTTTTACCTCAATGCGACAAAAGCGCCTTGGAATCGTCATTATAAGATGTACGATTACATAGTCCATGAGTTGCCTACCTTGATTGAAGCGCATTTTCCTGTCACTACCCAGCGCGCTATCTCCGGCCATTCAATGGGCGGTCATGGTGCTTTGGTGATTGGTCTGAGTAATCCACACAGATATAGCTCAATTTCGGCTTTTAGCCCGATTTCGAATCCAAGTAATGTACCTTGGGGTATTAAAGCCTTTAGCGAGTACTTAGGTGAAAATCGTGAACATTGGCGGCAGTATGATGCCTGTGAGTTGCTTAAGCTCGCGATTAGCGAAGTGCCAGTACTGATTGACCAAGGTGAAGCTGACAGCTTTTTAGACACCCAATTGATGCCACAATCGCTGGTGGATATCGCCCATACCAAGGGTTATCCCTTGGATGTGCGGATGCAAGCGGGGTACGATCACAGCTACTACTTTATCGCGAGCTTTATTGAAGAGCACCTTAAGTTCCATAGCTTGTACTTTAAGCCTTAAATAGCCGATTCAGCAGTCACGCCGATGCGCTAAAACAAAAATGCCGCAACTTTGTGAGTTGCGGCATTTTTTATGGTGCGATTTAAGCGATTAGTGGGAGTGAACTAACACTCAGCACTCAACAATGTTGACTGCTAGGCCGCCTTTGGCGGTTTCTTTGTATTTGCTGCGCATATCTCTGCCGGTATCCATCATGGTTTTGATCACTTTATCCAGTGAAACCTTATGGTTACCGTCACCGCGTAGGGCCATACGAGAAGCGTTGATCGCTTTAATCGCGCCCATGGCATTACGTTCGATACAAGGCACTTGCACTAGGCCGCCCACAGGATCGCAGGTTAGACCTAAGTTATGTTCCATGCCAATTTCAGCCGCATTTTCAACGTGCTCAACCGTACCGCCCATGATCTCAGTCAGTGCGCCAGCGGCCATAGAACAGGCCACGCCCACTTCACCTTGGCAACCGACTTCGGCGCCCGAAATTGAGGCATTTTTCTTGTACAAAATACCAATTGCAGCGGCAGTTAATAAATAACGTGCGCAGACATCGATATCCACTTCTTGTACGAAGGTATCGTAATAGCATAATACGGCAGGAATAATTCCCGCAGCACCGTTTGTTGGCGCAGTCACGACGCGATCACCGGCCGCATTTTGCTCGTTGACCGACAGGGCGAATAAATCGACCCAATCCATAGCGGTTAATGGATCGACATTGTTACGGCCTTCAGCTTTCAAACGACGGTACAGTGCAGGAGCACGACGACGCAGTTTTAGGCCGCCAGGTAAAATACCTTCCTTCTGATAACCGCGTTCGATACAGGTTTTCATCGTCTGCCAAATATTCCACAGCTTGGCTTTGACTTCATCTTCAGTGGCTAAACTCAGTTCGTTCGCCATCATTAAAGAAGAAATGCTGAGACCTTGCTCGCCGCATAATTCCAGTAAATGAGCCGCACTCACAAAATCAAAAGGTGCCGATTCAATTTGTGAGGCTGGCGATGCATTACGTTGGCTAATTTCATCTTCATCTAAAATAAAGCCGCCACCCACTGAGTAGTAAGTGCGATCAAAAATGCATTCCCCTTTACAGTAGGCGTACAAGGTCATGGCGTTAGCATGTGCAGGTAGCGTTTTGCGTCTGTGATAGGTAATGCCTTGCTCACGGGTAAACTTAACTACTTTGCCACAGTGCAGCGTTAAGGTTTCGTCCTTGGAGACGTGTTCTAAAATACCGTCGATACTGTCAGTGTCCACGGTTTCGGGATCTTCGCCCATTAAGCCTAAAATCACTGCTTTGCCCGTGCCGTGGCCTTTGCCTGTTTGGCCGAGGGAGCCAAAGAGTTCGGCTCTTAATTCATCAATCTGGGTCACGAGTCCTGAGTCAGTCAGGTTTTGCATAAAGATTTTGCCCGCTTTCATTGGGCCGACGGTATGTGAACTCGATGGACCTATGCCGATCTTGAACATGTCAAATACGCTAATCATGATAGAAGTCCTGTTGTGTCTTGTTTATTATTTTAGTCTGAGTGCATGGGATTGCTCGCTCTGCAGATTGAAGCACGCTAATCTTGCGCGTGTACTCTGGTCAGTGGCGGCGTTCTTTCATGCGAAATCTGCTTGTGTGATACTCTAACGCCAGTATCCCATAGATTAGTGTGACAATTCACATTAGTTTTTTTTATTCGTAATAGTTCGGATAAGCTGAACTTAATTGGGACTTTTTTACAGGCCATTTTATGGCCAAGAATACAGGCTTCGATAGCGCTACAAGGGTAGGTGGCTCGCTTTTTTTAGCTTTTTTGTGAGCGTGGACTACTTATGGCTTGAGTGGTTATTTTTTGAGTATTAATGAATATTTTTAGGGAGAAGTATGAGCTATTTAATGTTGGATTTACTGTCGTTGGACGTCAGTGAGGCTGAATCTGAGATGCTACGCCATCCACAGGTCGGTGGTTTAATCCTATTTTCCCGCAATTTTTCGAGCCGTGATCAGTTGATCCGTCTGGTACAACAGATACGCCAAATCCGCCCAGAAATATTAATTGCCGTCGATCATGAGGGTGGCCGAGTACAACGTTTCCGTGATGGCTTTACCATTATTCCCGCCATGGGCGACATTCTCCCCGCAGCAAAGGGTGATCTGGTATTGGCCAAGCGTTGGGCCTGTGAGCTCGGTTTCTTGATGGCAATCGAATTACTGGCTTGCGATATCGACTTAAGTTTCGCGCCCGTATTGGACTTAAACGGCGTGAGCCAAGTCATAGGTAAACGCAGTTTTAGCCCAGAGCCCGCCGAGGTGATTACACTGGCCGAAAGCTTTATTGCTGGCATGGCCGCAGCTGGCATGGGCGCCGTGGGTAAACATTTCCCCGGGCACGGCAGTGTAGTGGCGGATTCGCACTACGAGAAACCCATTGATGATCGCGATGCCGAGGCGATTTTTGCAAAGGATATCCTACCGTTTAAAGAATTGATCGCAAAAGAAAAGTTATTAGGCGTGATGCCCGCGCACGTGGTTTACCCTAAAGTCGACCCTAACTCTGCGGGCTTTTCCGAATACTGGCTAAAACAAGTGCTGCGTAAAGAACTTGGCTTTAACGGGGTGATTTTCTCTGACGATCTCGGCATGCAAGGCGCAGGATTTGCGGGCGATTACCGTGCAAGGGCCAGCGCCGCCTTAGCCGCAGGTTGCGACATGATTTTAGTGTGTAATGATAATGCGGGCGTAATGTCGCTACTCGATGGCTTTACTTGGCCTGCGAGCGCGCCACAGTATCCTGCGAGTTTACTTAAACCCAATGCCGCGCAAACGGCAGCTGCGCTCGATAATACGGCCCGTTGGGAAAATGCCAAGCAGCTTGCCGAGCAAATTTGTTTGGCTCAACAGGCGAAAGTTTGATGTAGCGCAAGGTGTGAGATCACTCTTTTGCTAGGGTTAGTTAATTCACTGTGATTAAAAATGATTAAAAGGCCTTGATATGATTTTCTATCTTCATGGATTTGATGCTACTAGCCCAGGTAATCACGAAAAAATGCGTCAGTTGCAATTTATTGACCCTGATGTGCGTTTGATCAGTTACAGCACCTTGCACCCTAAGCACGACATGCAACACTTGCTTAAGGAAGTCGCTAAGCAAATGCAGCATAGCGACGATCCCGCGCCGTTAATGGTTGGTGTAGGACTCGGCGCTTATTGGGCCGAACGGATTGGATTTTTGAATGGTCTTAAATCTGTGCTGATTAACCCTAATTTGCACCCAGAAAATAATATGCAGGGCAAGATTGACCGCCCAGAAGAATATGCCGACATTGCCAATAAGTGCGTGTCGAAATTTCGTGAAAAGAATACTCACAAGGCCATGTGCATATTTTCTGTGAATGATGAGATGTTCGATAATCAGCAACTCGCCAGTGAATTAAGCGCCTATTATTCGATTGATTGGGATGACGTTCAGCCCCACAAATTCCCCCAACTCGCCGCCCATCTCCCCAAAATAAAAGCCTTTAAGTTGGCTTGATTGATATCGATTGAATAAAAGTATCACTCCTCTTTTTCTATTTAAGAGGGGAGTGGATTTATCTCATCGGCTATTTCGCCTTATGGTTTGGCTTTCGTACTTCATGTGGCGGACGTATGACTGTGACTATTGGGGATAGATTAAGTAGGATTTTAGTGTTGGCTGATATCCCCGCATATAGGCTTGCCATGGTATTTACTCACCGACGCGCTGCTAGTCCATCCTTGGATGCTCGACCGCCCCGTCCATGGGGCGGACGGTCGTCTCGCCAATCACCATGGCTCACCTTTAGTGCATTCACGTAACCTGTAGATTTAAAAGACATACGCAACACACTTTTGGACAAAACCTTGTTAGATAATTGGCTCTTCTTAGCCAGATTCGGATTAGCTATTCTTTAGTAACGTCTTACCGATTTTCAAGTAATCCAATGACATGGTTTGTAACAAAGATAAGGTTGTTTGCCCAGTACCAAAGTCATCGATAGCCATTAAAATCCCCAACTGGCGTAAGCTTTCAATGCGCTGGCGCCACGTTGAACGCAATCCTAAAGCCCGAGTCAACCTTCATATCAGTAAAATCTTTTAATGCCCGCTCAAAAATATAGTTAGTTAATGGAACAATTAATTTGTCCTCTTCGGCAATGGGAATCAACAAATCAGGTCGCACTAGCCCATTTGCGGGTGTTGCCAACGTATTAATGCCTCGACTCCCTTAGCTTTACCGTTCTCGGCACATCACTGGCTGATAAACTAAGAAAAACTCTTCTTTCTCTATTCCACTACAAATGTCATCGGTGAGGGAATGGTGTAGTGGTACGCTAAATTTGGTCACTTAGATAGAGGTGTAATCTGACTTTACTTCCATATTTTTGGAATGACTAAATGTAAGTCAAATTATCCTCTGTGCACTGAGTGATTAATCGGTCATAGCTCACAATGGGGCAATAGCTTTTTAGCTGAACGAACAGCAAGAGGGTTCGTGAGGATTGGCATTGTTGTACCAGTGACCGTTGGCGATATGGGTGCTCTTTCACATCTGACCCATAGGGATATGGGAAATGTCACTATGATGTCGGGAACATCATTGACCATGTGAACGCGGTATTTACACTTCCGTGTGCTGCAGATGTTACCGTCGAGTCCAGAGGGATACTTCTTATTAAATAAAAATCGAAGAGTCACTGGGCATTAATGACAATTAATGCCGCACAGCTAGCTGTTTGCATCTGTTCTTGATGCCGGAATTCGTCATTAAAAACTTGCCTAAGATTGGTATTGCAGTACCTGTGACTATCTAAAAAGGATGCTTTAGTCGCGCACTCAGGTGTCGCGCTGGACAGGCATAAATAGCCAAAGCATTTTATTTACTGGGTATGAAAGGGCATAATGCGGCGCTTACTATTTGTTTGAGATACAAGGAATAACCATGAAGTACTTGGTTAGCGTAGTTGCATGCTGTTTATTATCGGCCTGTTCTTTTGGGGATGCTGATGTTGAGTTTACGCCTGAAAAAGGGGAAGAGCACTCGTATCAGCTGTATAGCACCACTAACATCACTGTAGACAATGGTCAGCGTACCGAAACGGTTAACGCCACGTCACATCAATTGCTGCGTTATAAGGTCCTCGAAACAGGCAAAAACAGTCGGTTTCAAGTGCACGTCGATTATATGAACATGCGCGATGGCCAAGGGAGCGGCGTCAGTAGTAGCCAGCGGGCCGATCGTAATCCAGAAATGCACGCTATTTTCTCGCAGGGGTTTGAATTTTCTTTAAATCTAGACGATGGCAGCATTAAAGAATTCAGTGCATTGAACAAACCTGTATGGCAGGCGCTGTTGGCTGAACGCGGCGCAGAGCTTGAGCAGGAACTGAAAAAGCTCTTTAGCTCATCGGCCTTTCTTAGCACCATACCCGCCAAAGCGGGGGCGGTTGTCGCGCTTCCTACCTATCAAGGCCACCCCAATGCCAAGCTTACTGTATTGCAAGTCACAGATACGCATGTGTTAGCCAAAGTTGAAAGTGGCGGCGATCAAGCCAAAATATACGGTCAGTTGATGTTAGAACGTGAGCGGGGTTGGTTAGCGCAGTTAGCCTTAGTGGCAGAAGCGCCGTTTGAGCGCTACGGCTATAAGGGCACAGTGCGCTGCAACGTTATTATGTTGCCGCAGGAGCGCCAGTTGGGCGATCTGACGCAGTATTTAGGTTTTTATGATTTCCCAGTATTTGAGTATCAAAAACAACCTGACGTTGTGTTGGATAACGTCAATAAGACCTTAACCCAAGATGCTGTATTTGCCTATGATGCGGGCTACTTTTACCAGCAAGATGATTTATTAAAGCTGACTTATCAGTATGACTTTTCAGGTTTTAAACCCGAAGGCGGGTTTAGCTTAACCGATATCACAGCACACAGTGCGGATGGCACAGTGCTGCCGCTGCAATTGAGCAAGGTAGGCAGTTACAGTTATCCAGAACAGGATGGTTTCCATCAGTCTGAGCAGCAGAATTTGCTTATCGGTTGGAATGCGCCGAATGACCTCTTAGCTCAGGTTGCTGAGTTTCGCGCGACGGCCCATTATCGCGGCGCGAAATTAGTCAAACTTAACCTGACCCCCGATCCCAGCAAAACTGTGGCCTTGCAGTATGAAGATATACAGCTGGAACTCTCGCCAATCCCAGATAAACCATTCAGTTATTTGCTGAAATCGCGAGGCAGCACTGACAAATCTTGGTTATACCGACGCTTTGACGGTGCCGAAGGCGCTATGGTGAAATATCTTTCACTGCCGCCCATTGGGCCGGATTGGTTAACCCCGGCAGAGCAAAATATGCTGGCGTTGGCCTCATCGACACAATATGAATCGATCACACAGTTTACCTTTCCCGCAGCGCCGCCCACGCTGACACTCTATGTGAATACTGTGGTTGACAGTGGTGAACTGACTAAGAACATTCGTTTTATTCCGACTCAAGATTACGCGCAAAATGTCGCCTATCCGCCGGCGCAGCAACAACTGCTTTATAGTGATGATATGTATGCGTCCTATGTTAATCAGCCGCAAGTTACTGCACCTGAAGACCCCGCCTTACTTGAGCCGCAAGTCGTGGCCAAATACGGCGTCAGTTTGCTGTTAACTTCCGAGCAGGCAGCAGTGTGCACGCTCAGTGTTGTCGATGCACCTAAGGTCAACGGGCGCATACTGCAATGGACAAACACAAGCACTAACACTAACAACACGGGTTTTGGTGGAGGGCTGGATAAGTTTGTGCTGTACCAACTGACTAGCGCCGATGGGATCCGCCGCAATTTTTACGACATCAATGTTAGCAGCACTTTGGCCTGTACCGGTACGCCCAAATGGCAAGCGCTAGCGTATCAACCCGAGCAAAGCTGGTTGATTGATATCACTCAGTTGCCGAATGTTGATACCCATCAAACCGTGGCCGACTTTATGCGGCGCTATCGTTTTTTAAATGCGCAAAATTTACAGCTAGCTCCTGCGATTCAAGGTGACAGCAGTGATTTTTATCAGCGCCCGTTGCAGCAAGTGTTACGTGAGGAACGCTGGTTTGTACTGGCGGGGCGCGCAGCACAGATAGAGCAGCTGACGATAAGCGGCGAACCGGTCAATAAACAGTGGGTTAATACATTCCCTGCGTTACCTTAAGGAGCAGAATATGAGAGTCTTATTACTATTATCTGCGCTACTTATGTCGTTTAATCTGTCGGCTGAGCGAATTTTACTCGACGAACTATGGCGGCTTAGCGATGTGCCTGGTGAAGCCATTTATTATCAGGAGCAAGCGCCGACAGAGCAAAATGGTGAGTGGCCGCTACAACTCTTTTATCTGGAGACGGATAAACCCGTTTTTAAGGGCGGCGTCAACAGTTCCAATTTAGCCGAGAGTTTTATCGTTGGTGATTTCGAGTTTTTCTACCCCGATGGTCAACTGTCTCGCAAGGGCAGTAGCGATGCACAAGGGCGCTATCAGGGCACGCATCTGCATTATTGGGAAGACGGAGTGCTCTCGGGAGAGTTCCACTACCAGCATGGCCAGTTGCATGGAGATCAGAAAAGTTACCATACTAATGGTCAATTAAGGGAGCTTCAGCATCGTGTGAATGGCGCTGAATTAGGATTATCGCAAAGTTATTTTAACAATGGCCAGTTGCAAACACGCGTAACCTACGGTGCTAACGGTATGGAAGGGCTATATGAAAGCTTTCATAACAATGGTCAGCCGGAGCAAACCGTTAATATGGTGGCGGGAAAAAGAGAAGGCGAGCGACTGTATTGGACAAAAGACGGCTGGTTATACACTAAAGAGTTTTATCTTAAGGGGAAAATACACGGCGAAGTGTTGATTTACCGAGCTGCCGATGTGCTGCAAGAGATTAAACACTATGAGCATGATAAACAGGTGGGAAACCAGCAGCGTTTTGATGAACAAGGGCGGTTAGCAGAGCTGCAAAAGTATGATAAGGATGGTCGTGAAATTCAACATATTACCTATGATAATGCCGGTAACGTTGCGACCCAAACCGACACGCAATACCTCGCTAAAGGTCAGACTAGCACTGAACAGCGCTTCGATTCTACGGGAAAGTTAACTTATCAATATCAGCAAGATACTGCAAAAGACTGGAGCTTACGTCAACGTTTTGATGCAGCAGGTGAGCTGATTGAACGTGATGAACAACTCAAGGGGCGATACGATGGCTTGTATATCGGTGCTGGCTGGAACGGTTATATCAGGCGGATAAACTACCGCAAAGGTCAAATGCACGGTGCATATCGAGAAGATAAGGCCGAGGACGGCGGCTTTGTCATCGGCCAATATCACTTAGGGTTAAAGTCCGGCAAGTGGGTCACAAAAAGCGTGGATACGACGCGCAATGAGCAGTTTAACCAACAAGGTGAGCTGAGTGGTGAACAAACAGAAATCGCAGCCGATGGCACGATAATGCGTCGAGAGTTTTATAAAAACGCTAAGTTACATGGCGCGTATTTACTGCGTGGCTTTGATAAACAACTGCAAGCCCAAGGTCAGTATGTTAACGGTCAGCGCGAAGGCCAATGGCTGCTGCAAGATGAAAGCAGCTACAGTATGGTTAAGCTCTGGCATGGCAACTATAAAGCAGGACACGAAGTGGGTCACTGGCAAGCCTTTTCCGCCAATGGCCATTTATTAGGGCAGGCCCAGTATGATGATCAAGGTCAATTGCAAGGCAAAGGCTATAGTTTTAACGAAGATGGCAGCCTGCTGCAAAGTGATGAGTATCTTGATAATCAACTGCACGGCAGGTCGGTGTACTACTTTAATGGCGAACCCTCATCCGAGTATCGCTATCAAAATGGTCTGATGATAAGCGAGTAGCACTTCATTACCTAACCACACTATCAAGCAAAAACCGGCTAATTAGGTCGGTTTTTTGCTTTTTGCATCTAGTTTGCTTGCCTTGCTTTATCGTCAGGCATACGCGCCGCTTGTCATTAGAGGGGGACTTCTCAACCCCTCGTTTCGTGTTTACTAACTTGCCAGAACAAACACAATCTCAGCGTTAAACGTCAACACGCCTTTATACTTCTTCGGCTATCACAGGGGGTGTTTTTAAACATGAACAATGCAGATGGGTGTACGAGCTGATTTTCAGCTAAAAGCATTATATTCATTCGGGATGGATAGTTTTACTTTTCAAACTCTTGAAAATAATTATTTATTGTGTAAAGTAGCGACCCTTGCTATTTTGTAACAAAATGATACAGAGTTGCTGTTTTATTTGTCCATTTATTGGATATCCCTTTGCGTATGTCGCCCGACACAGCTAGCAGCAGTCTTGTTAGCTGTTTTTTTTGCCTAAATTTAAATATTGTTTGTTTTTTGCTCTACAAATCCATAGGTTAACACTTAGCCTTTGGATAATTGCGGCTATGCTTATTTCTATAACAAGGTTCCGTGAAAAAGGAGCGTGAGATGAAGCGAGTATTAATTAATTTGACGGGAAAAGTGCAAGGTGTTGGTTGCCGTCATGCGACCTTGACTAAGGCCAGAGCCCTTGGTGTGACAGGATATGTAACCAATTGCCGCGATGGCAGTGTTGAAGTACTCGCCCAAGGCAGTGACATTGCTGTTAATGCTTTAATTGCTTGGTGCGAAGTAGGTGTGCCTTGCACTGAGGGATTAACCGTAACGGTAGGAGAAGACGAGGCTGATGATATCTACCTCGATTTCTCCATCGTTCAGTCTTAATTTAAACGTACCATGTTAACTTAACTGCATCGTTTTAACTTAAGAATTGTGCGGGTTAATTGTGCGGGTTGTGCGTTTGTTCAATATTGGCCAACAGTTTGTATTGATTCGGCATTCTGATTATTTTGCATTGCACTGGGTTGCGCCATCTTGCGGATTTGGATCACCATGCCCATTTCGGGATGATCTAAATAATGGATTTCTTCACTCTTCACACGGCGGTTTTGCTCCAAAGGCACAGACATTAAAAATGGTGTCATGACTTTGGGCGCCGTGAGTGTTGCGCTGGTATCGGAAGCATCACTGGGTACGGCTGGCATTAATTTTCTGCCTTCTTTGCGCAAGTGCAATGCGGTTTCAATATACAAATAGTGGCTTAAATAGATATTCAGTGTGCCATCTAATTCCCATACTGGTGATACAGCAGGTGCAAGCATTGGCGTGCCATCGGCATTAGTCATAGGCTCTGCTTGAGCTTGCTTAATGATTTTTCTGCCATCGAAGTGATAAGTACCTGAGAAATCTTTACCCGCAAATAAGCGTATGGGTACTGAGCCACTCTTACCACGCATAGGTTGTTGCCAAGCCATGTGCAGTAAACTGCGCGTACCACGTTCGCGGGAAATACTATTGATAATACTCGCGAACTGACTTTGGCTGCGGGTTAACAATACTGGGTTGCCATTGGCTGTAGGATAACTGATCTGTGCGCTGCTGATTTCTGATGGGATCACCGGCGGGTAACGATATTCCACACTCGCAGGCGCGGCAGACATAGGTTCTGACGTCGAGGTACCGTTTAAGGTTTCAGCGCAGTGGCTATTTGCATCGGCATCAAATACCAGTGTGCAGGGCGCAGATGCGCTGGGTATCGGCGTGATTGCTTGCGCGATAGCGGGGGAGATTAAGTCTATTGCGTTATCGGTTTTCGTCTTGTTCGGCGCATCAGGCCATTGTTCACTTGACTGACTTTGGCGTTCAAACACATAGACTTCAACCTCGAACCAAGCTTCTGCTTGGACGACCTGACTGTGTGATAGTGCAATGAGTGTAGCGATAGAGACCGCGAGTTTACGTAACACTATTTATCTCCAAGACGATGTTGCGATAATTGTTCTAGCAAGAGTTTCACTAAAGCGAGCCTGTCTTTACTGGTTTCGGCTGCAAGGCTGAACTTTAACTTATTCGGTCCTTCCATTCGATAGATTTGTGGCTGGCTTTGGAGTAATCCAATAATAAACACAGGATCTATGACATGATCATCACTAAATTCGATGCTGCCACCTTTACTGTGCACTTCTATTTTAGTCGCACCTAAGCGAGTCGCCTCATGTTTATAGAGGGTCATTTCCATTAAGTTACGCGTCGGTTCAGGTAATAAGCCAAAACGGTCGATCAATTCGACTTTTAACTCATCCAGCGCCGCCTGTGTTTCGCAACCTGCGATGCGTTTATAGAGCGACAGACGAATATTTACGTCGCTCACATAGGCTTCAGGCAGTAGGGCGGGGATACGCAGTTCAATTTCGCATTGCTGATTGAGCATTTGCGCCAGTGACGGTTCTTTGCCTTGTTTTAAGGCTTTTACTGCCGCTTCGAGCATTTCCATGTATAAGCTAAAACCAATTTTCGAAATATGGCCACTCTGTTCATCGCCCAAGAGTTCACCTGCGCCGCGGATCTCTAAATCTTGGGTCGCCAGCATAAAGCCCGCACCGAGATCTTCAAGGGCATCAATGGCTTCTAAACGTTTGCGCGCATCTGGGGTCATACGTTTGGGATGCGGCGTCATCAAATAAGCGTAGGCCTGATGGTGCGAACGCCCGACGCGGCCACGCAATTGGTGTAACTGCGCCAGACCAAAGGTGTCGGCGCGCTCAATAATAATGGTGTTGGCACTCGGAACGTCGATACCGGTTTCGATAATAGTGGTACAGACTAACACGTTGAATCTTTGATGGTAAAAGTCTGACATTACCCGTTCTAGATCGCGCTCACGCATTTGACCGTGTGCAACGACGACTCGCGCTTCAGGCAATAAATCGATAATGCCTTGGGCACATTTCTCAATACTTTCAACATTATTGTGCAGGTAATACACTTGGCCGCCACGGAGAATTTCCCGCAAAATGGCTTCGCGCACAGTCGCGGGATCTGATTCCCGTACAAAGGTTTTCACTGCTAAACGTTTGGCGGGCGGGGTGGCGATAATCGACAAATCGCGCATGCCCGACATGGCCATGTTTAAGGTGCGCGGAATAGGCGTTGCGGTCAGGGTTAAGATATCCACGTTGGCGCGCAGCGCCTTGATTTTCTCTTTTTGACGCACACCGAATCTGTGTTCTTCGTCGATAATCAACAGGCCTAAGTTTTCAAACTTGGCCTCAGATTGCAGTAACTTGTGGGTACCGATAACAATATCGACTTTGCCTTCTTCCAATTGCTGCAGCACTTGAGTCTGCTCTTTGGCGGTACGAAAGCGTGACATCACTTCAGTGACCACGGGCCAGTCGGCAAATCTGTCTTTGAAGTTTTCATAGTGTTGCTGGGCAAGCAATGTGGTCGGAACTAGCACGACTACTTGTTTACCAGCGTTGACGGCCACAAAGGCGGCGCGCATGGCGACTTCGGTTTTACCAAAGCCCACATCGCCACAGACTAATCTGTCCATTGCGGTCGGCGATTGCATATCGGCTAACACGGCGATGATGGCACTTTCTTGATCAACGGTTTCTTCGAAGGGGAAGCCGCGGGCGAATTGAGCGTATTCTTCTTCGTCAATTGCGCAGCTTTCGCCGGGACGCGCTTGGCGACGGGCATAGACATCGAGCAGCTCGGCTGCGACGTCGCGGATTTTTTCAATCGCCTTTTTCTTGGCTTTAGCCCACGTCTCGTTGCCGAGTTTATTTAAGTGGGCGTCTTCATCGGCGCCAACACTGTAACGGCTGATGAGATGCAATGAAGACACTGGCACATACAGTTTGTCACCGCCAGCGTATTCTAATTGCAAGTATTCTGCGACCAGTCCACCCGTATCTAGGGTGACTAAGCCCCTATAAAGTGCAACGCCGTGTTCTAAATGCACTATGGGCTGGCCAACTTTGAGTTCGGCCAAGTTTTTAATCAGGGCATCATTACTGATCTGACGCTGTTTTTCACGGCGACGTTGCTGGGAAATACGATGGCCGAAGAGTTCAGTCTCACAAATGATACTGATACTTTCTTTGGCGCTGATTTGCAGTAAACAACCGCGTGACAGCGGCGACACGATAAGGCCTAACTTGGCATCACTTTGAATAAATTCATCAAAATGGTTAAACAGTGCAGGTTTTAACTGAATTTTAGCGAGCAATTCAAGCAGCGCTTCGCGGCGACCCTCGGACTCGGCGCTAAACAACATGCGTTTGGCGCTGCTGGCATAATCTTGCAGCGCTAGCAGCGGTTGCTTTAATTTATGATTGGCGCTGATGTCGGGCAGGGTACTGGCGGCAATAACAACCGCTTTCGTTGTTTCAGTGCCATCTGTTGGCACTTGCATTTGATAACGTGGCAGCGGTTTAAAGGCGGCAAATAACTCTTCTATGAGTAAATACAGCTCTTTAGGCGCCAGTAATGGCCGCAGCGGATCGACGCGTCTGTCTTGATAGCGATGCTCGACTTCTTGCAGATGGGCGCGCGCCGACTTTTCGATATCGCCTAAGGTGACGAGTTGAGTGTCCTTGGGCAAGTAATCGAATAGGGTGGCGGTGTCATCAAAAAACAGCGGTAGATAGTTTTCGATCCCCGCCGGCATCAAGTTACGGCTCACTAGCTGATAAACCGATTCCGGCTCTTTGACTATGACCTCAAAACGGCGGCGGTATCTTTGCCTAAAACCTTCGATGGCCGAACTGTCGGTTGGGAATTCCTTCGCGGGCAATAGGCGAATCGAGTCGACAGGTTGCAATGAGCGTTGGGTTTCTGGATCAAAATGGCGAATGGTTTCCACTTCTTCATCGAATAGCTCGATGCGCAGTGGCATATTCATCCCCGTTGGGAAGATATCCAGAATCGATCCGCGAATGGCAAACTCGCCATGTTCATACACTTGCTCCACCGAATGGTAGCCAGTGTCGGTTAAATGCTGGCGTACATCGTGTAACTTGTAGCTATCCCCCTTTTTGAGCACAAACACGTTGGCGCTTAAATAGGCCTTAGGTGGCAGGCGTATCATCAAGGTGGTGACGGGCACGATAACGATATTTTGCTCAATCTGAGACAGCTGTGATAGCGTTTCGAGCCGCTGGGAAATTAAATCATGATGGGGCGAAAAACTGTCGTAGGGCAAGGTTTCGCGGTCAGGGAATAATCTGACCTTAATGCCTGTTTTACTGAGCAAATAACTCAGCTCTAACTCTAAGCTTAAGGCACTTGGCGTGTCACTGGTGACGACTAAGGTCGTTCCCTTATGTTGACGCGCTAAATTGGCGAGTGTAACGGCTTGGCAAACGCCGCCCACGGTGGACAGAGTCTGAATTTGAGTGCCATTTTTGACGGCTGGCGGCGTTAGGGCTGATATGTGAGTCATTGGCGTGCGATAAACTGATTCATTCACAAAGAGTTGCAGACATTGTAGAGACTTGATGGCGTAGGTGCCAGAGAAAAGTCAGCGGCTATTGACGCTCGTCTCTGGCGAGTTTGCGTAACTTGAGTTGTTTCTGTTGCACATTGAGGCTGGCTTTGACTAATTGCTCCACGTCAGATTCAAGAATTTGACTGAATTCAAAGTCGGTTTGCCATTGTAGATGTTCAGGTTGAGTATGTTGTTCTGTTCTGTCATTACGACTCATATCGCCTTCGGCTTGTGCTATTTTTTGTGCTTGAGTGGCGATGACTTTGCCAAAACAGAGAATGGCAACTAATTCGTCGTGAATAAACAGAGTTATTTTATAGTGGGAGCCAATGTCTAAGGCTGTTGGGGTGAGTAATCTCAGGCCACTGCCACCAAATTGGTTACCAAAGCATTTTTCGCCCTCTTGGGTTTCTTTTTCTAATACATGTTGCAGCACTAGATCTACTTTGCGGGATTGCAGCTTTAAAAAATCCACGACAACTTTTGCCTCGTTATCTAAATGGCGCAGCTGTAGCAAGCAGTTAGCTTCGAGAGTTTTGACTTCGCTGAGCAGTTGAATGCCTAATGATTGCATTGATCTCAGTGCCATTTCTGAGGGTAATGGCTGGGAACTCGGCCATTGGCTTAGGTAGGCGGTAAAGTGGTGAGGCACACTAAAATACGGATTGGTGTCAGTGAACAAGGCTTGCCTCTTTATTTATAGGACCAATACCCCTATTATCGTGCCCATCTTCATGATTTAGCAAGTTCAGCACATAGGACGCAACCCTCTTTCAATGAATCCAGGATTCCCTTTCTATATTGGTTACCGTTATTGGCGGGCCAAAAAAGCGAACGCGTTCGCGTCGTTCATTACCTTATTTGCCGTTTCGGGCATTTTTTTAGGCGTTGCAGCCTTGATCGTTGTCAGCTCAGTGATGAATGGCCTTGAAGGCCAACTTAAGCAACGTATCTTAGGTGCAGTGCCACAATTAACCCTTTATAGCGAAGCGCCGTTAGTCGATTGGACAAAGCAGGCGAGTGCGCTAAAAGCCTTACCGGGTGTGTTAGGCGTTACACCGAGCGTGTCGACGCAGGCCATGGTGCAATCTGCGTCGAATATTCGCGCTGTGCAGGTTTATGGGGTGTTTCCCGAATTAGCACAAAAGTTATCCTCCGTTGCGCAGCACACTTACTCAGGTGCATTTGAACAGTTGACGAGTGGCGACTTCAAGGTGATTTTAGGATCTGAGCTCGCACGGCAACTCAAAGTCGCTCCTGGTGATACGGTACGATTATTGAGTGGCGATGGTGTGGTGTACTCCCCATTAGGCCCAGTGCCGAGTCAACGTAAGTTCTTGGTATCTGGCATTTTTGAAATGGGCTCTCAGGTTGATGCCGGCGTTGCATATATCCATTATCAAGATGCAAAGCGTCTAATGCGTCAACCGAGTGAGGCTATTGATCAGCTTAGACTCTATTTATCCGATCCCTTTAGCGCGCCCGCTTTAGCGTCTAAAGTGCAGGATATTCTCGCTAAACAAGATATTAAGGTAACAACCAGCGATTGGCGTGATACCTATGGTCACTTGTTTGGTGCGGTAAAAATGGAAAAGAACATGATGTCACTGATGCTGAGCCTGATTGTGGCCGTGGCCGCATTCAATATCGTCTCGGCGCTGGTGATGATGGTGGTCGATAAAACCACGGATGTGGCAGTGCTAAAAACCCAAGGCGTAACCACGCCCGCAGTGATGGGCATTTTTGTGGTGCAGGGTTCGCTCAATGCTGTACTTGGTTTAGTGCTTGGGCTCGCGGTAGGTATACTTATCACTTTGAATCTGAATGGCATTATGACGACCTTAGGCATTTCGATTTTAGGTGCGGGACAGAGTTTGCCAGTAAAACTGGAGTTGATGCAGTTGTCAGTGATCGTGATAGGCACACTATTGGTCACCTTGTTGGCGACCTTATATCCCGCGCTGCGTGCGGCCAGAGTGCAACCCGCAACTGCGCTGAGATACGAGTAAACCCGTGAGCTTTTACGAATAGTCGTCACCCATGGGTATTCATCCGTGAGTGATGCTTGCCAAGATGAAAATAATTTAATGCATTGATTTAATGAAATAAATTGATGCCAAAGCATGTTTAAGAGAGAACTTCAATGCAAGACGTGTTACTGCAAGTGCAGAGTGTCAGTAAGAGTTACCATGATGGCGCCGTGACCACGCAAGTGTTGTCTAATGTCGATTTGCAGGTGTTTAAGGGCGAGCAGTTGGCGATTGTCGGCAGCTCAGGCTCAGGAAAGAGCACACTGCTGCATATTATGGGGACTTTGGATGAGCCAACCGCGGGCAAAGTCTTGTTGCTAGGCGAAGATTTATACCAAGTGTCTAGTGCGCGTCAAGCGCAGATCCGCAATCAAGATCTCGGCTTTATCTATCAATTCCATCATTTATTGCCTGAATTCACTGCCCTAGAAAACGTCGCTATGCCGGCATTTATTCAAGGTGAAGATCGTAAACAAGCGCTCGCCGATGCCAAAGTCTTATTGGAGCGGGTAGGGCTAGGCCATCGCATGACCCACATTCCCGCCGAGCTATCGGGCGGCGAACGTCAGCGTGTCGCTATCGCAAGGGCGTTGATTAATAAACCTAAGTTAGTGCTGGCCGATGAACCTACGGGTAATTTAGATGCTAACAGTGGCGATGCGGTTTATGAGTTGATCCGCGAGCTTGCCGATCAGTTAGGTACGGCGTTTGTGGTGGTGACCCATGATCATAAATTGGCTGCCCGTATGGACCGCCAACTGATGATGAAAAACGGTTACTTGCAATTAGCGGCGGAAACCCAAGTATGAAAGGACCGTTAGCCCTATCCATTGGTTGGCGTTTTTATCGCGCCCGCCAATCCAACAGTTTTATTAGTTTTATTTCCTTTGCATCGACTGCCGGTATCGCTTTAGGTGTGGCGGTATTGATCATAGTTCTGTCTGCAATGAATGGTTTTGAGCGCGAGCTAGAGCAAAGATTACTGGGTGTAGTGCCGCAGGCGGACATTGTCGGGGTGGACGAACCTATCGTCAATTGGCAGAGTGTTGCGCAAGGTGCGCTACAAATTGAAGGTATTCGTGGTGCAGCCCCCTTTATTCGCATGCAAGGTTTAGTGCAGAAGCCTGGTGGTTTTCAAGGCTTAGCCGTGGTGGGTATTGATCCGAAAGAAGAAACGAAGGTGTCAACTTTGTCACAGTTTATGAGTGATGCAAGCTGGCAGAGTCTGAGCCAAGATGAGAATCATATCGTCCTTGGCGAGAGTTTATTGACTAAGTTGGGGCTTGAGGTGGGTGATACGCTGGCCTTATATGTGCAGGATATCGATCCCGACGCGGCAGGCAGTTTACGTGCGGCGAAGAGCCATCGTTTTGTGGTGTCAGGCACCTATCATCTGGGCGGCGAGCTTGAACTGACAACCGCTTATATTCCATTGCAATACGCGGCGCAGATCTTGAACATGAATAGTGGTGTAACGGGTGTGCGTATTAGCGTCGATAAAGTGTTTGATGCACCAGTAAAAGTACGCGAACTCGGTTATGCGCAAAAGCAGTCTGTGTATATCAGTGACTGGACCCGTACCCAAGGGCATTTATATCAAGATATTCAGTTAGTTCGCACTGTGATGTATTTAGTTCTAGTACTCGTGATTGGTGTTGCCTGCTTTAACATTGTCTCCACCTTAGTCATGGCGGTGCGGGATAAAGCGTCCGAAATTGCGATTTTGATGACCATGGGCCTGAGTCGTTTGGCTGTGATGGGGATTTTCATGGTGCAGGGCGCGTTAAACGGTCTGCTTGGCTGTGGTCTTGGTGGCATTATCGGCGTGAGCGTGGCACTGAATTTAAGTGCGATTGCGAGCTCAGTTGAGCAGTTACTCGGTATTCAACTGCTCTCGGCCGATGTTTACTTTGTCGATTTTTTACCGTCTGAATTGCATGTTTCGGATGCGGTACTGGTGATTGTGATGGCGTTTGTGATGAGTTTAATCGCGACTTTATATCCCGCTTGGAAGGCGAGCCAAATTGCACCAGCACAAGCGTTAGCGGGTAGATAACTGGATAAGTGGTTGTTCGTCCTGTTAGCCGATTTGGGCTGAAATCAGTGCAGATGTTTTCAGGACACTCCTTGATGATTTAGGAATGAATGGCACATAAACAAAAAGGCCAGTGGGCGCTCTTAAAGAGATTACCACTGGCCTTTTTTGTATCTGTTTTATGCGTTTATTTAAAGCTAAGCGTTAATCTCGATTAACGTTTTAAGCCTTCGTTCAATAATGGACGCATGATCTTCACTAATTCTGTGGTCACCTTAGGTGAGCCAGCAACGATGTTGCCCGAAACCAAATAGTTATGGTTGCCAGTAAAATCAGTCACAGTACCGCCCGCTTCGCGGCAAATCAGATCGCCAGCAGCGATATCCCATGGCTTTAAGCCGATTTCGAAGAAACCGTCCAAACGACCCGCGGCAACATAGGCTAAATCTAATGCGGCAGAACCTGCGCGACGTAAATCAGCACATTGGCCGAAGACTTCGCCGAAAATAGCCATGTAAGTTTCAGTGTGTTGACGCGCCTTGAATGGGAAGCCAGTACCAATCATGGTAGGCGCTAATTCATTCACGTTGGTAACACGCAGACGGAAATCATTGAGTTTGGCGCCTTTACCACGTACAGCGGTAAAGAGTTCTTCACGGACAGGATCGTAAACAACGGCAACTTCAGTCTTGCCTTTGTATTGCAGAGCGATAGAAACCGCGAAGTGGGGAATGCCTCTAACAAAGTTGTTAGTGCCATCCAGAGGGTCGACTATCCAAACATAGTCTTTATTCTCACCGCGGTTTTCGCCTTTCTCTTCACCCACGATAGTGTGATCAGGGTAAGATTTACGAATTTGGTAAGTAATTGTCGCTTCTGCTTCCTTGTCTACACTGGTAACAAAATCGTTGATACCTTTTGAACTGACTTCGATACGGTCAAGTTCAGTATAGGCGCGCATAATAGTTTGGCCGGCCGCGCGGGCAGCGCGTACAGCAATCGTCAGCATCGGATGCATTGCAATCCCCTGGATGTTAAAGAACGTTAAAATAGCGGGCGGTATTATACTCGATTTGATAGTTATATCAAATACCGATTTTCATATAAGCATTCGGCAATGGCTGTGATAATATTCGTCCCCAACGTTTTATGAATTAAATTAAGTTGTTTCATGCTAAGTAATATTCGAGTGGTTTTAGTGGGGACTTCGCACCCCGGCAATATTGGTTCTACTGCCAGAGCGATGAAGACTATGGGTCTGTCTACTCTGTATCTTGCAGAGCCCCGGGTTGAGCCCGACGGTCATTCCATAGCATTAGCCGCGGGTGCATCGGATATTCTGAAACATCTTGTGAAAGTGGATTCACTTGCTGAAGCGATTGCCGATTGCAGTCTAGTGATTGCAACTAGCGCACGCAGTCGCACTTTAGATTGGCCCATGTTAGAGCCAAGACAAGCTGGGGTGAAATTAGCGACCGAGGCACTTAAAGGCCCTGTTGCGATTGTGTTTGGCCGTGAAAACCATGGTTTAAGCAATGAAGAGCTGCAACAGTGCACTTATCATGTGGCTATCCCTGCAAATCCAGAGTACAGCTCGCTTAATCTGGCGCAAGCCGTACAAATCATTTGTTATGAAACCCGCGTTGCCCATCTCGCGCAAAAAGACGTTGCCGAAGAAGAGCTGACTGAGTATCCCTTGGCTGCCGATCAGGAACGTTTTTTCGCACACCTTGAAACAACACTGTTATCCACTGGATTTATCATCAAGAACCATCCTGGACAAGTGATGATGAAACTTCGCCGCTTGTTTAGTCGTGCACGGATTGAGAGTCAGGAAATGAATATCCTCAGGGGCATTTTGACGTCAATTGAGAAAGTGGCGGGTTCTAAAGAAAAATAGCCAAACCTTAATAATTAACACTAATCGCGAAGGATAAACAATGGGCGTGATAGCTAGGCTAAAAGAAGATATTGAATCTATATATCACCGTGATCCTGCGGCGCGTAGCGCGTTTGAGATCTTGGTTAACTATCCAGGCATGCATGCCATTTGGTTGCATCGGATAAGCCATAAGCTATGGAAGCGCGATTGGCGCTTAACGGCACGTTGTTTATCGACGTTTTCCCGTTGGTTGACAGGGGTTGAAATCCATCCTGGGGCAACCATAGGTCATCGATTTTTTATCGACCACGGTATGGGCGTTGTGATTGGTGAAACGGCTGAGATTGGTGATGATTGCACCCTTTATCACGGTGTCACGCTTGGTGGAACCACCTGGCAGGCGGGGAAACGTCACCCTACGTTAGCCAATAACGTGGTGGTGGGCGCAGGGGCAAAAATCCTCGGTCCTATTACCATGCACGATGGTGCGCGTGTGGGTTCGAATTCTGTTGTGGTGAAAGATGTGCCCAAAGATACCACGGTTGTGGGGATTCCTGGGCGCGTGGTGGCTACACCGTCACCGCAATCGAAAGAGAAAACTGAACGCCGCAGCGCGATGGCAAAAAAATATGGCTTCGATGCGTACGCGGTATCACCGGATAATCCCGATCCGGTGGCCAATGCAATAGGGCAGATGCTCGATCACATGCATTTGATGGACTCGAAAGTTCAAGAGTTGTGTCAAGCCATTCAAGGGCTGGGTGGCAATGTCTGCACTGAAAAACTGCCAGAGCTTGATATGGGCGAGTTTAATGATGCAGAAAAAGCGGCAGCGGAAAAACGCCATAGTGCATTAGATGAGTTTGATCCGAGTATCTAAGTTTCAAGAAATGGTTCAACTTAGCGGTCTAACTTGCTTAAGGGCTGACCCTTACAAGGGTCTCGTTTAGCGTTTTACTTTAGCTTATCCTGTTGTAAAGGCGCATATTGCGATCAAACCAGAGTTTGATCGCGCCATAGTACCGAGATCACTTTTATCCTGCGTTTATATCGTGCTAGATGTCGATTAATTGGCGCTTTAGCATTGAATCTTAGGCTAGAAAAAGGTTAAATACCCCACCAAGATGAAAGGGTATTGGTTATGTGCACACTCATATACTTGAGTGTTTTAGTAGGTTTTAATACTTGACTGAATTACTCGGGTATGTTGAAATAATGCATACCTGTTCGGGAGCTATGGTAGTTATGAAACTTACATCAAAAGGTCGTTATGCAGTAACCGCTATGCTAGATGTGGCAATCCACTCAGCATCGGGACCAGTTCCCTTAGCGGATATCTCTGAAAGACAAGGGATTTCGCTTTCCTATCTGGAACAACTCTTCGCTAAGCTAAGAAAACACGGTTTAGTTGCCAGTGTACGTGGACCGGGCGGTGGTTATCGCTTAGGTCTAGAAGCTAATGATATTTCAGTCGGCATGGTTGTCCATGCTGTAGACGAGTCTGTCGATGCGACTCGTTGCCAAGGACTTGGCAACTGTCAGAGTGGAACTCGCTGCTTAACCCATTCACTTTGGGGCGATTTAAGCAAACAAATTTCCGATTTTTTAGATGGTATCAGTCTTGCCGGCTTGATGCAGAAGCGAGATGTGCAATTTATCTCACTTAAGCAAGACACTATGCAAAAGGAACAAAGAGTCAGTTTATAGCGGCACTTTGTTATATATAAAAATAATTTTTGTACGTTGTATGTAGCCTCTACCAGAGACTGCTCAGTACGGAGTGTGTTATGAAGCTTCCTATCTATTTAGATTATGCCGCCACCACGCCTGTTGATCCTAGAGTCGCGGAAAAGATGTTCCAATGCATGACAATGGACGGCATCTTTGGTAATCCGGCCTCACGTTCACACCGCTACGGCTGGCAAGCCGAAGAAGCGGTGGATATTGCTCGCAACCAAGTTGCCGAGTTAATTAACGCCGATCACCGCGAAATTGTGTTTACCTCTGGCGCGACGGAATCGAACAACTTAGCGATAAAAGGTGTTGCTCATTTCTATCACAAGAAAGGCAAGCACATCATCACCAGTAAGACTGAACATAAAGCGGTTCTCGATACTTGTCGCCAATTAGAGCGTGAAGGTTTCGAAGTGACTTACTTAGAGCCTGCTGCAAACGGCATCATTCCAATGGAACGTTTAGAAGCGGCAATGCGTGACGACACTATCCTTGTCAGCATCATGCACGTGAACAACGAAATCGGTGTTATCCACGATATCGATGCAATCGGTGAGCTATGCCGTTCAAAGGGCATTATTTTCCACATGGATGCGGCGCAAAGTGCAGGCAAAGTGCCTATCGATGTGCAAGCCACTAAAGTGGATTTGATCTCGATTTCTGGTCACAAAATGTATGGTCCTAAAGGTATCGGCGCCTTATATGTTCGCCGTAAGCCTCGCATTCGCTTAGAAGCGCAAATGCACGGTGGTGGTCATGAGCGTGGTATGCGCAGCGGTACGTTACCAACGCATCAAATCGTAGGTTTAGGTGAAGCTGCTGCAATCGCAAAAGCGGAAATGGCCTCTGATGATGCTCGTATCGGTGCATTACGTGACAAATTATGGAATGGCATCAAGCACATTGAAGAAACCTATATCAATGGTGATGCGATTGAGCGTGTTAGCGGTAGCCTCAACGTCAGCTTCAACTATGTTGAAGGTGAGTCGTTAATGATGGCACTGAAAGATTTAGCGGTTTCATCGGGTTCGGCTTGTACCTCAGCCAGCCTAGAGCCTAGTTACGTATTACGTGCACTTGGCTTAAATGATGAAATGGCACATAGCTCGATTCGTTTCTCAATCGGCCGTTTCACAACCGAAGAAGAAATCGATCACGCTATCGAAGTAATTACTCAATCTATTGATAAATTAAGAGAAATGTCTCCTTTGTGGGAAATGTTTAAAGATGGGATCGACCTGAACCAAGTTCAGTGGGCACATCATTAATTCTGACCTTTACAATAGATAATTTTGGAGCAGTACCATGGCTTACAGTGAAAAAGTGATAGATCATTATGAGAATCCACGTAACGTTGGTTCTTTTGATAAAAACGATCCTTCGGTCGTGACCGGTATGGTAGGCGCGCCTGCTTGCGGTGACGTGATGAAACTTCAGTTGAAAATTGGTGCTGATGGCATCATTCAAGATGCTAAGTTCAAAACCTACGGTTGTGGTAGCGCGATTGCGTCTAGCTCACTGGTAACTGAGTGGGTTAAAGGCAAGACTATCGAACAAGCTGCGGCGATCAAAAACACGGATATCGCTGAAGAATTGGCATTGCCACCAGTGAAGATCCACTGTTCAATTTTGGCTGAAGATGCCATTAAAGCTGCTATCGACGAGTACAAATCGAAACAAGCTAAGTAACATCTGGAGTTAAGATGGCGATTACAATGACCCCAGCGGCAGCCGATCGTGTCAGATCTTTCTTAGTCAACCGAGGCAAAGGTGTAGGCCTGCGTCTCGGCTTAAGAACATCAGGCTGTTCTGGTATGGCTTATGTACTTGAGTTCGTTGATTCTTTAAATGATGACGATGAAGTATTTGATATCGAAGATGTGAAAATCATCATAGATGCCAAGAGCCTTATCTATCTTCAAGGGATCGAGCTGGATTTTGTTAAAGAAGGGCTGAATGAAGGCTTCCAATTTAATAATCCTAACGCAAAAGGTGAGTGTGGTTGTGGTGAAAGTTTCACTGTTTAACCGCTAAAGTTGACGCATGAATTATTTCGAGCTGTTTAAATTTTCCCCTGCCTTCGATATTGATACCGCCTTACTTGCAGAACGCTATCGCGAACTGCAACGGGCGGTTCATCCCGATAAATTTGCCAATGATACTGATCAGCAAAAATTGCTGTCGGTGCAGCGCACGGCGCAAGTCAATGATGGTTTTCAAACCTTAAAAGATCCCATTCGCCGCGCTGAGCATATGTTGTCGCTGCGTGGAATTGAATTAAGCCATGAAACCACGACAGTGAAAGATACTGGCTTCTTGATGCAGCAAATGGAATGGCGCGAGGCGTTAGAAGATATACGCGATAGTGCCGATCCTCAAGCGAGTATTGACGAGCTATATCAATCTTTTGCGCAGTACCGCGCGCAACTCACTCAGCAATTGACTCAACTGTTAACCAGTGAGCAGGCTGAAGACGCATTGTTAGCGGCGGATCAAGTTCGCAAACTCAAATTTATGGCAAAATTACACGACGAGTTGACCAGAGTCGAAGACGCTCTGTTAGATTGATTTTCCGTGTTTATGTTACTTTGCTGACTCAAGTACGCTTGAGTTGGCATTACTAAGTTGGATATATATGGCCCTTTTGCAGATAGCTGAGCCCGGTCAAAGTGCCGCGCCGCACCAACATAGACTTGCCGTTGGCATAGATTTAGGTACGACCAATTCTTTGGTGGCGGCCGTTCGAAGTGGAGAGACGGCAACCCTGCCGGACGAACTTGGACAGCATTCATTACCTTCTATCGTGCGTTATACCCAAGATTCAGTCGAAGTCGGCGCGCTTGCTGCGTTGAGTTCGGCGCAGGATCCGCAAAACACGATCGTTTCGGTTAAGCGTTTTATGGGCCGCAGCCTAGCGGATATTAAAGCTTGCGAGCAATCATTACCCTACGAGTTTGCCGAAAGCGAAAACGGTTTACCTTTATTTGTGACTCCCCAAGGCCAAGTGAATCCCGTGCAAGTGTCTGCGGAGATTTTACGTCCGCTGATCGCCCGCGCTGAAAAAACCTTAGGCGGCGAACTGCAAGGCGTGGTGATCACTGTGCCTGCGTATTTCGACGATGCCCAGCGCCAAGGCACAAAAGATGCCGCAGCTTTGCTGGGTGTTAAAGTGCTACGTTTGTTGAATGAACCGACTGCTGCTGCGATTGCCTATGGTTTAGATTCTAAGCAAGAGGGCGTGATTGCCATCTATGATTTAGGCGGCGGTACTTTCGATATTTCTATTTTGCGCTTGAATCGCGGTGTATTCGAAGTGTTAGCCACTGGTGGTGATTCAGCGCTTGGCGGCGATGATTTCGATCATTTACTGCAAGCACATATGCAACAAGTGTGGCAGCTTAGTGACATCGACTCACAATTAAGTCGTCAGTTGTTGATTGAATCGCGTCGAGTCAAAGAAACCTTAACGGATGCAGCAGAAACTGAAGCAAAAGTGATCCTTGCCGATGGTACTGAACTGACGCAAATCGTTACTAAAGCTGAATTTGATGCCATGATTGCGGCATTGGTGAAAAAGACGATTGCCAGCTGTCGCCGTACCCTGCGTGATGCGGGCGTGACGACGGATGAAGTGCTTGAAACTGTGATGGTTGGCGGTTCAACGCGCGTGCCATTAGTGCGTGAACAGGTCGAAGCGTTCTTCGGTAAACCACCGCTGACATCTATCGATCCCGATCGTGTTGTCGCCATTGGCGCGGCCATTCAAGCCGACATTTTAGTGGGTAACAAACCCGAATCGGATTTGTTATTGCTCGATGTGATCCCTTTGTCATTAGGCATAGAGACCATGGGCGGCTTAGTGGAAAAAGTGGTTTCGCGTAATACCACGATTCCGGTTGCACGGGCGCAGGAATTTACCACCTTTAAAGATGGTCAAACGGCCATGGCATTCCATGTGGTGCAAGGTGAGCGAGAGCTCGTTGCCGATTGCCGCTCACTGGCGCGTTTTACCTTAAAAGGTATTCCGCCGTTAGCCGCAGGCGCTGCGCACATTCGTGTGACCTTCCAAGTGGATGCCGATGGTTTACTCAGTGTGACCGCGATGGAGAAATCCACCGGCGTACAGTCTAGTATTCAAGTTAAGCCGTCTTTTGGTTTATCGGATACTGAAATTGCCACTATGCTGAAAGATTCGATGAAGTATGCCAAAGACGATATCGGTCGTCGTATGCTGGCCGAGCAGCAAGTGGAGGCGGCGAGGGTACTCGAGTCTTTACATGCCGCGTTAGCGAAAGATGGCGATTTGCTGAATGCCGATGAGCGTGCTCAGATCGATGCTACTATGGCCAATGTGGCGCAAGTTGCCGCGGGCGATGATGCCGATGCGATTAAGCTCGCGATTGAAAAACTGGATGAGCAAACCCAAGATTTTGCTGCCAGACGTATGGACAATTCTATTCGAGTGGCATTCAAAGGCCAGTCGATCGACAACATATAGGTGATGTAATGCCCCAATTAGTCTTTCTTCCCCATGCCGAGTTGTGCCCTGATGGCGCTGTGCTTGAGGCGAATGTTGGTGAGACCATTCTCGATGTTGCGCTGCGTAATGGCATCAATATCGAGCATGCCTGTGAAAAGTCCTGTGCTTGCACGACGTGTCACTGTATCGTGCGTGAAGGCTTTAATGATCTTGAGCCAAGTGATGAGCTAGAAGATGATATGTTAGACAAAGCTTGGGGACTTGAGCCCGAAAGCCGTCTATCTTGTCAGGCTAAAGTGGTCGACACTGACATGGTGATTGAGATCCCTAAATACACGGTTAACATGGTTAGCGAAGGCAATTAATATTGCTTCGATAATGATTAAAACCAGTCCACGTGACTGGTTTTTTGCTTTTGGCGTTGAGCATTTGTGCAACTAATCTTGTCTATGCCTCTAGTTGTTTGATTTATCCTTGCGCAGGCGTATTATGCGCTCAAAATTAATGGTTGCCGGAGACCAAATGAGAATAGCGATTTTATCGCAAGGGCCAGAGTTATATTCAACGAAGCGACTCGTTGAAGCGGCTCAATTACGTGGTCATGAAGTACACGTAATCAATCCCCTTGAATGTTATATGAATATCAACATGCGGCAATCGAGTATCCACATTGGCGGGCGAGAGTTACCTGCATTTGATGCCGTGATCCCCCGTATTGGGGCGTCGATTACCTTTTATGGTTCGGCGGTGTTGCGCCAATTTGAGATGATGGGCGTCTATGCCTTAAATGATTCCGTTGGGATTTCCCGCTCACGGGACAAATTGCGTTCTATGCAGCTGATGTCACGCCGCGGTATTGGTTTGCCTATTACAGGATTTGCCAATAAACCGAGCGATATTCCTGACTTAATTGATATGGTGGGTGGCGCGCCTCTGGTGATTAAATTACTCGAAGGCACCCAAGGCATTGGCGTGGTATTAGCCGAGACCCGCAAAGCGGCTGAGAGCGTGATTGAAGCCTTTATGGGCCTTAAAGCCAACATCATGGTGCAGGAATATATCAAAGAAGCCAACGGCGCAGACATTCGCTGTTTCGTGCTCGGTGATAAAGTGATTGCCGCCATGAAACGTCAAGCTATGCCCGGTGAGTTCCGCTCTAATTTGCACCGTGGTGGCACGGCGAGTTTAGTCAAACTAACTCCTGAAGAGCGCTCTGTGGCTATTCGTGCGGCGAAGACGATGGGATTGAATGTGGCAGGGGTTGATTTGTTACGCTCAAACCATGGTCCAGTGATCATGGAAGTGAACTCTTCACCAGGGCTTGAGGGGATTGAAGGCGCCACCACGAAAGATGTGGCGGGTGCTATTATTGATTTTGTTGAAAAAAATGCGATTAAAGTAAAAAAGGTGACGCAAGCACAGGGTTAACACCCTTGGTGTCGAGTATTGACTACGGAATATCAACACTTGATTCACCTCCTTATGGGTAACGGCGTTAAGCACTAGCTTACCCATTCAAGCGAACCGAATAGGGGAAAACGATGACATTAACTTGGATAGATTCGTTAGATATTGCGTTGGAATTACTTGAAGCACACCCAGAGGTGAATCCTACTCAGCTGCATTTCACCCAACTGTATGAGTGGGTGTTAGCTTTGAATGATTTTGCAGATGATCCTAAGCATTGCAATGAAAAAATACTGGAAGCAATTCAGCAGTGTTGGATTGATGAAAAGTAGTGAGCACAGTTGTGGTACGGCTTTTTATGTGAGGCATCTTGTCCTTCAGAAGATTAACTAAGGTGATTTATCTCACGTATTTGCAGTGGCGCAGAGAATATTTGGCGAGAGTTTGATCACAGTCAAGTTCATTTTCAGTGGATATCGTAATTTGTTGTATATTGGTTAAGGCATTTATATGGCTTAACTTTATTATCGCAACTGCAAGGATGTTCACATGAAACTTTTGCTTGTATTGTTATGTATGCTTGTCCCTTCAATGGCTTGGGCTCATCCAGGTCATGGCGGTGTCGGTTTATTCCATCACTTGTTAGATCTTGCACCTGCAGTCATTTTAGTCGCTTTGATTGCATGGGCTGGTATTTGGGCAAAAAATAGAAAATAATCCCATTTTTTAATGAGTTAATGAACCCTGCTAAGGATTTATCCTCCTAGCGGGGTATTTTGTGTGATCAAGCTGATTACGAATAAAGCGAATGTGCGCAATATCTCAGACTAATTTGCTATAAAGATAGGATTTAGCTTTTAAATTTCGTATAATCCGCGCGAATTTTTTAAACTTGCTGACAAAGGAAGCTAGTTATGGCGATCGAACGCACATTTTCTATTATCAAGCCAGATGCTGTTGCAAAAAACCACATCGGTGCTATCTACAATCGTTTTGAAACTGCTGGTCTTAAGATCGTTGCAGCTAAAATGTTACACCTGACCAAAGAACAAGCTGAAGGTTTCTATGCTGAGCATAGCGAGCGTGGTTTCTTCGGTGCTCTGGTTGCATTTATGACTTCTGGTCCAATCATGGTCCAAGTATTAGAAGGCGAAAACGCTGTTTTAGCTCACCGTGAAATTTTAGGTGCAACTAATCCTGCTCAAGCAGCTCCTGGTACTATCCGTGCTGATTTCGCAGAAAGCATTGACGAAAACGCGGCTCACGGTTCAGATGCTGTTGAATCTGCTGCTCGTGAAATTGCTTACTTCTTCAGCGCTGAAGAATTGTGTCCACGCACTCGTTAATTCGATGCTAAGACTGAAAAGGAGCCTATGCTCCTTTTTTATTGGCTGCAATTTAGTGAATATAGATTTCCATATTGCAATGACGCTAATCCCTTTATACAAATCATACGTCAATTCAAAGTGTTAAAACTTAATAAAATTTTGTTTTTATTAGTCTTTTTAAATTTTGCACATTTTTTTTAATTTTCTTGCTTGAAATTTTCTCTCCCGTCCTTATATCTATTTCAGGATCGCTCGATGAGGATCCTAGTGTGAATTCTGTGCCGTAAGGACAGAAGATTTAACTCGGCAGACTCTGCAAGCGTTTTCATCGTGAAAACCGTCCGCCAATTCTCCATATTGCTTAAGACAAGGATATGAATATGCGTAATTATGATCTAGCTCCCCTGTACCGTAGTGCCATTGGTTTTGACCGTTTAGCTCAGTTGGCAGAACATGCCGCCGCTAATAATGGCAATACTGGCTATCCCCCATATAACATTGAATTATTAGGCGAAAATCGCTATCGCATTACTATGGCCGTGGCCGGATTCTCAATGAATGAACTTGAGATCAGCAGTGAAGGTGAGAAATTACTGGTGAAAGGCAATAAAGCTGAAAGCCAAACCGAGCGTAAATACTTGTACCAAGGCATAGCGGAACGCGGTTTTGAGCGTACTTTCCAACTGGCAGACTATGTCACTGTGCTCGGCGCAAGTTTAGAAAATGGCTTACTCAATATTGATTTAGTGCGTGAAATCCCTGAAGCGTTGAAACCACGTAAAATCGAGATCACTTCATCGCGCTTGCTAGACAGCCAGTCATAATTGACACTGTGGTAACCACCTAAAAACAAGGGGAGCATAATGCTCCCCTTGATGTTTTTGTGTTCACGCAAAAAATGTCCGCGAGATTTCCGTGAGAAAGTTACGCTTTCATGGCCTTTTCGCCGCGAGCCAAACCCACCACACCGGAGCGAGAGACTTCGACCAATTTAGTCACTTCACCTAGGGCATTGATAAACGCATCGAGTTTCTCTGATGTGCCGACCATTTGGATGGTATATAAATTGGCGGTGACATCGACAATTTGGCCGCGGAAAATGTCCGCCATCCGTTTAACTTCTTCCCTAAACTCGCCCTGGGCGCGGACCTTGATAAGGGCTAATTCGCGTTCAATATAAACAGACTCGGTAATATTCGAAACTTTTAACACATCGATGAGTTTATGTAACTGCTTCTCTATTTGCTCTAACACCATTTCGTCGGCAACGACCGTGATGTTAAGCCGCGACAGTGTGATATCGTCCGTTGGCGCCACCGTTAAACTTTCAATGTTATAACCGCGCTGTGAAAACAAACCGACCACACGAGACAGGGCGCCGGATTGGTTTTCTAATAATACAGATATAATTCGACGCATTAGCATTTCTCCGTCTTAGTCAGCCACATTTCATTCATCGCACCACCGCGGATCAACATGGGATACACGTGCTCAGTTTCATCCACCATGATGTCGATAAAGACCAGTCTGTCTTTCATCGCCAGCGCTTCAGCCATTTTTGACTCAAGTTCGGCGGGATCGCTTATCGTCATACCTACATGGCCATAGGCCTCGGCAATTTTGGCAAAATTGGGTACTGAATCCATATAGGAATGTGAGTGACGGCCAGAGTAAATCATGTCCTGCCATTGTTTAACCATGCCAAGGAAACGATTGTTTAAGTTGATAATTTTAACCGGCGTATCATATTGCAGTGCGGTTGATAGCTCTTGGATGTTCATCTGAATTGAACCATCACCCGTGACACAGACAACTGTGGCATCAGGCATCGCCATTTTAACCCCCATCGCGGCGGGTAGGCCAAATCCCATGGTGCCTAGACCCCCTGAGTTGATCCAGCGGCGCGGCTTATCGAACGGATAGTACAAGGCGGCAAACATCTGATGCTGGCCAACATCAGAGGCGACATAGGCATCGCCATTGGTCAGCTTATACAAGGTTTCAATCACTTGCTGTGGTTTGATGCGACCACTGTTTTTGTCATAGGCCAGACAATCGCGGCCGCGCCATTGCTCAATATCATTCCACCAAGTGGCGATGGCATCGTTGTCATTGTGCTCGTTCGATTCATCTAACAGTGTCAACATGCTGTCTAAAATACTGTCGGCCGACCCTACGATGGGAATGTCGACGTGGATAGTTTTCGAAATAGACGAGGGGTCGATATCTATGTGCAAAATGGTCGCGTTCGGGCAGTATTTTTCCACATTATTAGTGGTTCTATCGTCGAAGCGTACACCAATACCGAAGATCAAATCGCAGTTATGCATTGTCATGTTGGCTTCGTAGCGACCGTGCATCCCTAACATGCCTAGGCTGTTTTTGTGGGTACTTGGAAAAGCCCCGAGTCCCATGAGTGTGCTGACGACGGGAATATTTAATCTCTCAGCTAATTGTAAAATTTGTTTATCACAACCTGAGATAATGGCGCCGCCACCGACATAGAGCACAGGCTTTTTAGCCGCTAATAGTGCCTGTAGTCCACGACGGATCTGTCCTTTATGCCCCGAGGTTGTCGGGTTGTATGAGCGCATTTTCACGCTTTCGGGATAAATATATTCGTGCAGCAGCGCTGGGTTTAAGCAATCTTTTGGCAGGTCGACGACCACAGGCCCAGGACGGCCGGTAGAGGCAATATAAAAGGCTTTTTTTATCGTTTCAGGGATTTGAGTGGGATCTTTAACTAAAAAGCTATGTTTGACCACTGGACGAGAGATGCCGATCATATCGCATTCTTGGAAGGCGTCATTACCGATAAGGTTGCTCGGTACTTGACCCGATAATACGACGAGGGGAATAGAGTCCATGTAGGCGGTGGCAATACCGGTAATCGCGTTGGTGGCACCGGGTCCTGAAGTGACTAATACCACACCCACTTTACCCGTGGCACGGGCGTAGCCATCGGCCATGTGTACGGCGGCTTGTTCGTGGCGAACGAGTATGTGTTCAATACCTGGGATAACGTGCAGGGCATCGTAGATATCTAAAACTGAACCGCCAGGATAGCCGAAAATATGCTTTACGCCTTCATCAATCAAAGAACGCACTATCATGCTGGCGCCGGATAACATCTCCATGTGGAACTCCTATTGCATAGTACCGTTACGGTAAACAGTATTTTGTTACAGCGACGGTAATCGCTTTAAAAATTAAGCCTGAAGGGTAATTCAGACTCCGAAATGCTGAACTGACTTCGTAGAAGACAAGTGATTCATCCTTAGGATGCAGCAACTGTTGCAATGAACAGAATTTCATCATATTCAAAAAAAACAACATTTCAAGCCTTTTATGTAAAAAATAACCAACTTGAAACAATTTCACGTTTGAATGGCTGGATAACTTGCTGGAATCGCCAAGTAATCTAGGCTGATTTATGAGCTTATTTTATATTTTTCAGATTATTAGATGCTTAAAAAGCAAAAACGGCACTAAAAGTGCCGTTTTGGTGTGGGACGTTAGATAAGCAGATACTTAACTGTTGCGATTAAATATTACTTATTTTCTACATTAGTGAAAGCCAATGCGCTGTTTTCACGCGATCAAACATGTGTTGCCGATGTGGCATTGGTATCCATGGGTCCTTAAAAATAGACCCTTAAAAATAGATCCTTAAACCGTCGGCTGTATTTGATGCTTTGGACGATTGAATTGGCAAATACCGACTAACACAATAGAGCCTAACATGAGGGCAGAGAAGGGCACTGCTGTGCCATCATAGAACACCGCTAATAACGGCCCCGCTAACGCGCCACAGCCAAATCTTAAGGTGCCAATAACCGCCGTTGCCGTGCCGGTTTCTTGTTTGAACTTCATCAGTACTATCGCATCGGCGTTGACCGACATCACCCCTAGGCTGCCCATCAAAGGAATAAGCATGATCACGGTAAAATGATAGCTCATATCCAGTAGGTTGACGGTTAATAAACCAGCTCCCGCAATAGCGCCAAAAAAGGTCGATACGTGCAACATACGCAGCGAACCATAGCGGCCGACAATGCGAGTATTAATGATATTGGCCAACATCAAGGCGCCAACGTTGGTGCTAAATAAGATGGCAAAATAGGATTTATCTAAGGCAAAGACTTCCATATAAACGAAGGGTGATGCGGTGAGATAACAGAAAAACGCAAAAGACGTTAACACGCCGCTGGCAATGTTTAACTTAACGCCAGGTCGGGAAAATACGGTCGCATAGGCACCAAGAAACGATTTTTGGCTGCGAGTATCCATATCTTTATCGCTGGGCATTTTTAGCGCAAACAGCACGAGTAATAACAGGGTCGCGGCATAGGCAGATTGAATGAAGAAGATTAAATGCCAATCACCGAGTTCTAAGATCACGCTGCCAATACTAGGGGCCAATAATGGCGCTAACATCATGATTAAACTCACGTAAGACATACCTTTGGCGGTATTGTCGCCATAGACTTCTTTGATGTATCCCGGTACCACCACAGTCGCTGCTGCGCCGATAAAGGCCTGCAAAAAGCGTAGCCCAAGAAAGACTTCGACTTGACCAGCAAAACCAATCAGTAAACTGGTTAGCATAAAGCCACTCAGCCCCATTATCACCATAGGGCGACGGCCAATGCGGTCAGCTAAGGGGCCAAAACACAACATGCCCAGTGCATAACCTGCTAAGTAGATACTCAGGGACTGTTGCACTGTTGTGATATCGGTATGAAAACTAAGGGCCAATGTCGACATCGCAGGTAAGTACATGTCGATGGCTAATGGTGTGATCGCGACAATCGCCGCTAGCATGGGAATAAGCAGTGCTAAATTCGGTATACGTCTACCGTTATGGGCAGAAGGTTGTGATTGTGGGTCCACTGTTACCTCGGGTGGCGAAAGAATTGAAAGCGTATTTCTCAGGGTTATGCGGCGTGGTTTAAATTGTACTAGGACAATTCACTTTAATCCGTCCATTTTTAGCCAGCATCTTGCGCTAATTGGCGGTGTTTGGGGAAAAGTGAATTGTGCTTCGATCAATTTTCACGGTAAGGCATTAAGCAATAGCATAGTAAAGCGCTAGGGCAAATAAACCAATCTTTGCGATGATTTCTTTACCGTATTTTACCGATTAAATTGTAACTAAGTAGCAAGTCTCGATAATCAAGGCATAACCTTGGCGGATCGAGCCGTTATCCTCCAATATGCTTCATTCAAAAGTGTTAGTTGTCATCTGAGTGTCACTGCTTTGTCATCTAGGTGTCTTTTATGCTGACTAATTTAGTGGGCTTTAGCTTCACCCTACTAAAAATAAAATATTCAGGAATGACACGATGAAAACACAACGACTCCCGCTTGCAGCCGCCATTATGGCGAGCTTATTACTCGGTGCTTGCAGCGGTGATGATGGCGCAGCAGGTGATAAAGGCGACAACGGCTTAAATTCACTGGTTAAAGTGACCGCATTAACTATCGGTGATGCAAATTGTCCCGCCGGTGGTCAGCGTATCGATACCGGATTAGATGCCAACCATAATGGACAATTGGATAACAGTGAAATTGCAGTCGCGCAAACCCAATATGTTTGCCAGCCACAAACTGCAAGCTTAAAAGCAGAGTTAATTGGTCGTCATCAGACTGGCGTTTATGGCTTAAGTGCCGCCGAAATCGTTGAATATCACAGTGCATCTAACCGTATTTTTGTGGTCAATGCGATTAGCGGCAAAGTCGATATTATCGATGGCAGTTTATTAGCGACCTCATCAAACGCCACAGATCCTTTAGCATTGAATAATCTCGAAAAATTAGCAGAACTCGATGTTGCTAAGGATGTGGGTCAAGCCTTTATGGGTAGCGTGAACAGCGTGAGTATTTCAGGCAACTTGTTAGCGGCTGCCATTGAGCGTGGTGACGCTGCAGGCAATAAAACCCAAGCCAATGGTTTTGTGGCTTTTTATCAGCTTAATGGCACAGATGCTCCGCAGTTTATCAGCGCCGTTGAAGTCGGTGCTTTACCCGATAATGTAGTGTTCACCCACGACGGTAAAACCTTACTCGTGGCCAATGAAGGCGAACCTAATCCTGCTTATACCTTAGATCCTGAAGGCAGTGTTGCGTTGATTGCGATTACTGACGGTAAGCCCGCAGCTACTGCGACCATCATAAATTTTAGTGCGTTTAATCAGGGCGGTGCGCGTGCAAGTGAAATCACCGCTGACATTAAAATTAATGGTCCAATGGCGAGTGTGGCGCAGGATTTAGAACCTGAATATATCGCCATTAGCCAAGATAACCGCCGTGCATTTGTCAGTTTGCAAGAGAACAATGCCATTGCCGTGATTGATATCGCCAATGCTAAAGTGGCCAAGATTTTACCGCTAGGCCTCAAGGATTACGGGCTTGAGGTGAATAAAATTGATGCGAGTGATAAAGATAATCTCGTGAACCTGCAAAGCTACACTGGGGTGTACGGCATGTATCAAGCCGATACCATAGCGAGTTACCGTTGGAATAACACTGATTTTATTGTGACTGCGAATGAAGGTGACTCCCGTGACTATGCGGCTTTTTCGGAAGAGGCCCGTGCAGGGGATTTAGTGCTTGACGCGAATCATCCGCAATTTGCTAACGCGAAAGATAAAACCCAATTAGCGCGTCTTAAGGTAACGACGAGCATGGGTGACGACGATAAGGACGGCGACTACGACAAAGTCGTGAGCTTTGGTGCTCGTTCCTTCTCGATTTGGAATGCTGATGGTCAGCAAGTGTTTGACAGTGGAAGTGATTTTGAGCGTATTACCGCCGCACTACTGGGTGATAAGTTCAACAATAACAACGAAGAAAATAAAGGTGATAGTCGCAGCGATGACAAGGGGCCAGAGCCAGAAGCTTTAGCCCTAGGCCAAATTGGTCAACGACTATATGCCTTTGTTGGTTTAGAACGTACCTCTGGCTTTATGATCTATGACGTGACTAATCCTTTCGATGTGCATTTTGTCGACTATGTTGTGAATCGTGATTTTGAAGCTGACTTCGTTGTCGATACCGCTACAGGTGCTGTCAAAGGCGATGCAACATTGGCGGGTGATTTGGGACCAGAAGGGATGAAATTTGTCAGTGCCGATAAAAGCCCTAATGGTAATCCTTTGTTAATCATAGGCAATGAAGTTAGTGGCACCACGAGTGTTTACCAACTTAAGATTAAATAGTGGTGCATATAACTAATGGCTTACCGATAGTTCATCAAGCTTGTCAGTAACATCAGCGCCAGTAGCATGCATGCTACTGGCGCTTTTTTTATTCACTTTTCTACAAAATTCGCCATTTTGTGTGAATTAACTTCATCTGAAATGGCGCATAAAAATTAGCTGAGTTTAATGGTCTTGAAGCGCTTTTACACCACTGAATAAGCATTTTGCACTAAGGAACGTATGGTCGATTCTATGCATTCAACCGCGAGATTGAATTGAGTGTCGTTTTCGGCGCCACCAAGGCTCAAGCGGATAAAATTATCATGGCAATTAAAGTCATCACCATTACGGACTAATATGCCTTTTGCGGCCAGTGCGGTAACGAGATGATGGGCTTTGATATCTTCTGGCAGTTGTATCCAACCGTTTAACCCTCGCCAAGTTTGGGTTAATCCCAGCCGTTCGCCCATGGCGATACAGTGACGTTGGCGTTGACGTACGAGCGTATCTCGTTCTGCAGTGATATGACCTTTCTTTATCAACTGACAGGCAATTTCAATATTCAGCGGCGACACCATCCAGCATTGGCTATGAATAGCGAGTCGCACTTGGGCGATAAGGGGGTCAGGAACCAGAATAAAACCTTGCCTTAAGCCGCCAGAAAACAATTTTGACAGGCTGGAAATATAAATCACCCTTGGGATCGCCAGCTGTTTTGCTAATTGCCACAGGGGCGAATGCCATTCTTCAGGTAAACAATAATTCACGTCATCTTCAATGATATAGAATTGATATTGCTCTGATAATTCAAGGATTTTCTGCCGCTGTGATTCACTGTACTGAATGCAAGTGGGGTTTTGATTATTCAGTGTGAGATAGACTAATTTAGGGTTGTGGATCTGTAATAAGGCTTCAAAGCGCGGCAGATCTAATCCTTCGTGGATAAGGGGCACTCCAACGCTAGTGACACCAAGCTGTTTAGCACAAATTCTTACGCCTGGATAACTGTATTGCTCGTGTAACAGTACATCGCCTGTTGATAAAAATGCGCTCAAACAGGCAAAAATGGCTTGCTGGCCGCCATGGGTAAAGACCAGTTGCTCGGGTGTTTGCTGTATGCCGCGTTGGTTTAACCATTGGTGGAACACTTGTTGGTGTTGATCTAATGGACTGGCGCGATAACCGAGTAACTGACTCAATTTAGTGGGGTCTTTCGCTAATTGGCTGAGGCAATTGCTTAGGGTGCTGATTTGATCTGTGAGTGGCTGCTGACAGGTCGCCATATTCAATTGTACGTTACCCATTTCAGGTACAGGGAAGGCGTTGACATAGGTGCCATCTCCCACTCGTGCTTCGACGTAACCCCTTTGTTCCGCCAATGCATAGGCGCGGGTCACAGTGCCAATTGTGATGCCTAAGGCATCAGCTAAACGGCGCTGCGGTGGCAGTTTACTGCCTTGGGTTAACACCTTCTGCAAAATGCCTTGTTCTATGGCACTGACTAAGCGCTGATATTTCGGGCCTGAAAAAGTCGTTAGGTCTGGTGTCCAGATTGTACCCATGACAATAAATCCATTGATCTCTAATATTCTCCGTATATTATTTATTGCATCTTTTTATGTCAACAAATGTATGCATACAATTTAAGGCGAATATGAATACTGCACTGCTTTATGACCCACAATTATGGACTTTAATGGCCTCGACCGCGCTGTTTTGCGCTACTATGACAATGACTCCTGGACCGAACAATATTCTCTTAGCTAGCTCTGGAGCGCATTTTGGTGTGCTGCGTACCGTGCCACATATTGCAGGGATCCGCTTGGGTTCGACCTCTTTACATCTTGCGGTATTATTCGGCCTCGGTACCTTGTTTGAAGCATTACCGGTCTTGCACCAAGTATTGAAATATTTCGCTTTAGCATATTTGCTGTATCTCGCGTACAAATTAGTAACGTCGCCAGTGCAGAGCACGCATTTGGATGATGGACGAAAACCTATGACGCTCATTGAAGCTGCATTATTTCAATGGATTAACCCTAAATCTTGGATGTCGACAATTACCCTGTGTAGCGCTTTTACATTAAGTGGCGATGGCTTTTGGTTGAGTGCGTTTCTTGGCGTATTAATGTTCAACATAGTGGGATTTCCTGCATCATTTACTTGGGTATTTGTCGGTGCAGCGATCAGTAAGAAACTCAATACCGATAGACGTAAGCGCCATTTTAATTGGTTTATGGGCAGCTTGCTCTTAGTGTCATTACCTATGATATTACGCTAGCTTGGCTTGAATTAAGTGCCTAAGCCTATAAATATTCTGAGGAAGACACTCGCGTAATGATTGGCTTTATGCCATAACCAACATACTATTGATGGCTTTTTAGGTAATGACCTTTTAGCTGAACATTTTCAGTCTCAGTTATACTTGTTGCTTATCTTGATAGTGTGTATATGGAGGTTGCCGAGTGAAGTTCCCTAGTTTGATTTCGTTTATGCCGGGATTGGCGCAATTATTACAATATGAAAAGCAATGGCTTAGGGATGATGTACGTGCTGGCTTGTCCGTTGCCGCCGTGGCATTACCCGTCGCCATTGCCTATGCCCAGCTGACAGGCGTCAATGCTGCTGTAGGTTTGTACTCTTGCGTATTACCAATGTTGGTATACGCACTATTTGGCACCTCAAAACAATTAATCGTGGGTCCAGATGCGGCGACTTGTGCTGTTATCGCCGCGGTTGTCACGCCCCTAGCTGCAGGGGATAGCATGAAGCACTGGCAGTTAGTGATGACCATGACGGCCATGACAGGCTTTTGGTGCTTGATTGCGAGTCGTTTTAGGCTAGGGGTTCTCGCCGATTTTCTATCAAAACCGATTTTGATGGGACTGCTTAATGGTGTTGCAATTACCATTATCGTGGGACAGTTTTCAAAAATATTCGGTTTTACTTTTGATGAGCGTTATCTAATCGAACGCCTCAGCGGTGCGCCTTCCTACTTATCCAAAACCCATTGGCCGACATTGTCTATGGGGATTGTGACGCTAGCGACTTATGCCTTAGTGAAACGGTTTCGTCCCCAATGGCCTGCTTCTATGTGCGCAATGGCGATGGCGGCTTTCCTTGTTTGGGTGTTTAACCTGACGAGCTTTGATATTAGCGTCGTCGGAGAAGTGACCTCTGGATTACCTTCATTTCAAGCGCCTGTATTTGATTTAGGTATCGCCCGTGAGCTTGTGGTACCAGCGCTTAACTTAGCCATGGTGAGCTTTGTGAGCATGATGTTGACGGCTCGAAGCTTTGCGGCAAAAAACGGTTACGATATAGATGCCGATAAAGAGTTCAGGGCATTAGGAATAGCCAATATAGCGTCTGCCATATCTCAAGGTTTTGCGGTGAGCGGCGCGGATTCCCGCACTGCGGTTAATGATGCCAATGGTGGTAAGAGCCAGTTAGTGTCTATCATTGCGGCGGTATTGATTGGTGTTGTGGCGCTATTTTTCACTGCGCCTTTGAAGTTTATCCCCAGTGCCGCCTTAGGTGTGGTGCTGGTGATTGCCTCAATCTCGCTTATCGATTTAAAGTCACTGTGGAATCTACGAGTGCGGGATAGGTCTGCTTTTCTACTTGCCTGTATCACCTTGTTCTCTGTGTTGTTTATTGGGGTTATTCCTGGGATAACCTTGGCTGTATTACTGGGTTTATTCCAGTTCCTTGCTACTGTGATGCGGCCTACGGATCAAGTGCTTGGTTTAGATCATAAGGGCGTTATCCGTAGTGTCGATGAATCGGGTAAAGCTAAATCGGTTCCAGGAGTATTTATATATCGCTTTAATTCGCCGTTAACTTACTTTAATGCAACGTATTTTAAGCGCCGTTTACTGGAAAAGTTTATTCGGGAATCTGAGCCGGTCGATTGCATCATTATTGATGCAGTGCCTTGTTTTACCCATTTGGATTTAAGTGTGATGGCCATGTTGGCTGATTTGCATCAACTGCTTAAAAAACGTGGCGTTCGTTTAGTGCTTGCGGGACGTAAACGGCAGATGCTGAGTTGGTTTGAGCAAGCGGGTATGCAGACTGGGGAAGGCGGCATTTTGATCCGACCAGATTTGTATCTCGCCCTTAAAATGAATCAAAGCTATAAACAAGCCTTGGCTGAAGGGCAAGCGCCTGTGATCCAAAAAGTTCCTGATGACTCGGTATTGTTGCACAGTCATTTGTAGTTAACTGTAATGCCTTGTTTGATTAAACAGGGTCGTAAAAATAGCGCAGCTTAAGGTTGCGCTATTTTTTTTCTTAATTTGATAAGTAAATCAATTGGATGACTAGCTTTTTGAAGGTATTCAGGTTTACCGTTTAGTCTTTGAGAATTCTATCTAGGGGAATAAAACCGTGAAAACCATAATAACCCATAGGGCCGAGTATCAGACTCAGTAGGCACCATAAGCACTTTTTGTTGGTGCTGAGATCCACTTTACTCTTGAAAGCCCGAAGGGCAAATAGACAATGCAATAGCACCAGGCCCCCAAGCATAATAACGATATTAATATCCATATTTTCCAACTGTCTTATCCTTGTGTTCTATCATTCACGTCCTTGAGTCTTTAGGCGTGGTTACTTTTCTTGAGAAGATTGTCTAGCTTCGATTAGCTAAATTAGTTACCTAGTGGCAAATACCTTACTCGAATATTTTACCGATGGCTATAACATAAAATAAAAATAATCTTTAAATCTTATTGGCTTACACGTCTCCTAACAAGCAAATTGGAGAATGGCTAGCGTCCCAGATCACATATTTTTCCATCGCACGAATAAATATTTCACTCGAAATAAGTCGATTTAGCCAAGCGGCGACTCGCGGAAAATCATCACTAAGTGCACGTTTAAGATCCACTGCGGCAAATTGGCGTACAAAAGGTACGATTGCGTAGTCGGCAAGGCGAGGTGTATCGGCGACTAAAAAGGGGTGTTGCCCTAAGCATGTTTCAAGTTGCAGGAGGAAATGACTCGCCTGCTGATAATAATAAGCTTGCGTTTGCTCAGGGTAACGGTCGGCATATTTATAGCGGTCAAGCCATGGTTTAAATTGTTGATCATTTTGTGTGATAAGCTGTGCCATTTTATCTTCAATAGCAGGATTTTGCTGACACAATAGATCTAAGGGGTCTGCTTGCGTGAGTGCCCAGCGCATGATCTCAAGACTTTCGGCAATCACCTCACCGTTTGCTAGTACTAATACCGGCACAGTCCCCTTAGGTGAGGCAGCTAGCATTTGTGGTGGTTTGGCTTTAAGGGTGATTTCACGGACTTCAACATTGCATTGGGCTAATAAGAGTCCCAAACGTGCTCGCATAGCATAGGGGCAACGGCGGAAGGTGTATAAGACGGCTAGCGTCATTCGGATTTCCTCTACTGTACGGCGCTAATGCGATGGAAGTTGATGCGACTAAAGCTGATGTCAGCGTGTCATGCTTATTGACGACGCGAGTATGCCAATGCGAATGTTGCGTGCTAATCATGCAATATTCAAAGGGCGCAGATGGTAACGCTTTCATACTGGGATTTCTGCTTAAATTGCCATCATAGAATGATTTTTCTCACCACTGTGCGTAAAGAATTAAAGACCCTGTATTTTATCTGTGTTTATCTTGCTGTGACTCAGGTAGAATTCCGCGCTATTTTTGGGATCTGCAGCAAGGCTGCAGATGATTGATTTGTTTATGCACTGGAAATTAAGTTCCAGCCAGCAAAGAGGGTGTTATGGCTAAAGTTGTCGTATGTGCGTTATATAAATTCGTGTCGTTACCGCATTTTGAATCTATCCGAGCGCCATTGCTTGCTATGATGGAACAGGCCGAGATCAAAGGCACTCTGCTCCTCGCAAGTGAAGGGATCAATGGCACAGTTGCTGGCACTCAAGAAGCGATTGAAGCGTTATTAGTGTGGCTTAATAGCCAAAATGGCCTAGATAATATCGTTCACAAGCTGTCATTTGACGATGAAATGCCGTTCTACCGCACTAAAGTCAAGCTGAAAAACGAAATCGTCACTATGGGCGTTGAAGGTATAGACCCACTTAAAGTGGTTGGCACCTATGTGAAGCCTCAAGATTGGAATGCGCTGATTTCTGATCCGGACGTGATTTTAGTCGACACCCGTAACGACTATGAAGTGCAAATCGGCACTTTCAAAAATGCCATTAATCCTGTGACTGAAACCTTCAGAGAATTCCCTGAGTATGTGAAGCAGAATCTTGATCCTGCTAAACATAAGAAGGTCGCCATGTTCTGTACTGGCGGTATTCGCTGTGAGAAATCAACTGCTTATTTAAGAGAGCAAGGCTTTGACGAGGTCTATCATCTCGAAGGCGGTATTCTTAAATACCTTGAAGAAGTCAAAGCGGAAGAAAGCCTGTGGGAAGGCGAGTGCTTTGTATTTGATAACCGCGTTGCGGTAAATCATGACTTGAAGAAAGGCCAATACGATCAATGTAATGCTTGCCGTATGCCAATCACTGAAGCTGAAAAACAGAGCCCTGCCTATGTGCAAGGTGTCAGTTGCCCACATTGTATCGATAAAATTTCTGACGAGCAGCGTAAACGTTTCGTTGAGCGTGAGCGCCAAGTTAATCTGGCAAAAGCCCGTAACGAAGCGCATATCGGTAGCGATGTAAATCAAGTGATTGAAGCGCGCCGTGAGAAAAAAGAAGCGCAGCGTCGACTCGCCGCCGAGAAAAATAACGCGAAAAAATCGCAAGCGCTTTAACTTTATATGCCATTAGATGAGTAGTGAGTTAGTCATGAGTTCGCACTGAGCTTGTTTCTCACTCAGGCAGTTTTCACATGGCTCTCACAGTGAATATGGCTTGCACTCTGGCCCGACTCGTTCGGGCCATTTTTTTATATAGATTTTAGTTTTAGTGTGAATGTGCTTTAACTCATTTTTAAACCATTATTTATCATAGCGCTATGCCGAAAACCTTAAATTTATGATAACTTTCAGTCGCTAGTATTAAAAACGTTAGTATTAACAACGCTAGCATTTCAAAAAAGTCGAGTGCTATATACGAAGGGAGCGATTCAGTGCAAGGTAGGCAAAGCGCATGAGCATTTGGAAAGAGCTATACGATATTTTTGATAAGGAACGCAGTCGCTGGCAGCAATCAAGCGCCAGTAAGCAGGCGATTGCCTTTGAGTTAAAAGCCAATTTGGGTTTTCTGGCCGATGCCTTAAGCAGCGGTTTATCACAAAGCGCGATCGCCAGCGGTTTAGAATGCAGTATTTTTGAGGCAAAACTGAAAGAGGGCGCAGCACTCACTGCGTTAAATCGCCGTAAAGTGACACTGAAATTTATTGGTGAATTTGCCGAGTTTAATAAATATGTCGGTAAAGAGAACGACGCTTTAGTCGAGAATGCTTACGCTAGAATCAAATCGCTGCAGAAGTTAGTCGCGGCTGAGCCCAATAAAAATCATGATCTTAAGATTAAATCCCTGTTTCGCTTTTTAGTCTTTTTAGTGGCGCACCTTGAGGAGCAGCCATTGAGTCGCACATCAGCGAAAAAAGCCTAAGGCTGATGAGTGGCATTGACTAGCTTGTTATTTGAGAGACAAAAAAGGCGCCTGTGGCGCCTTTTCTATGTTTGCGAACGTCATTGCTCAGTGTTTATAGCGCAGTCTTTAAAAGACGTGTTCAAGAGCCATCTTTAGACTCACTCTTTAAAAGCCGTCATTGAATTTAGCGCTTAGGTGGTTCAGTTTTGCTTTGATCTGCTTTATTGGGTTCTGAGTCCGCTGAACTTGGTTTGCTTGAAGCCGCATGGTCATCATTGTCTGCTGCCGAAGGCTTGGCAGTATCTGACTTTATCTGCTTATCTTTACCATGTTGACCGAACTGCGGCAGTTTGAACTTAGCACTGTACTTCAGCGCAGCAAGATTGCTGGCTATGACACCGACGATCAAAATAATAATGATCCAGACTTCTAAGGTCGACATACTCAGCTCCTGTTTCGAATTGACTCGCGCACACCTAACGGGCGATTAATCAACCGCTAAACGTTGCTCACATTTACGAATGTCTTCTGGCGTATCAACTTCAATAGAATCAAAGGCGCTAATGGCGATTTTGATCTTATGGCCGTACTCTAATGCACGTAATTGCTCGAGTTTTTCCAGATCTTCTAGACGACCTAATGGTAGGGTGGCGAAGGCCTGTACGAATTTGCGTGTATAAGCATACACACCTAAGTGCTTATAAACGGGGTAATCTTGAGTATCGCGGCCAAAAGGAATACGCGAACGAGAGAAATACAAGGCGTAGTTGTTGTTATCGAACACCATCTTCACATGCATAGGATCGTCAAGCTCGGCTTTATTGACGATTTCAAAGCCTAAGGTGGCCATTTCAAACTCACCAGGGTGACGCTCGAAGAGGCTGATGACTTGCTCGATAGAGGTTGGGTCAATAAGAGGTTGATCGCCCTGTAGGTTGATCACTAAGTCGTCATCTTTTAGTCCCAGTTGGTTTATTGCATCATTGATACGATCTGTACCCGAGGCTGCATCTGGGCTGGTCATGACTACTTTGCCGCCAAAACCTTCAACAGCCGCTTTAATGCGATCATCATCGGTAGCAACGTAAATATTGGTGAGGCCTTTGGCTAACGACGCGCGTTCATACACGTGTTGGATCATTGGCTTGCCGTTAATCGGGGCTAAGGGTTTGCCCGGGAAGCGGCTTGAACCGTAACGAGCCGGGATTAACAGAGTCACATTCATCAAATTATCCTACTTTTATCAAAGATATACAGTGTAGATATACAATGCATATAGACAAAAGGGCTCACAATTGAGCCCTTTTAACATGTGTTAGAGCTTAGATACGACGGAACAGGGCAGTCAACATTTCATCTGTGACTTTCTCTTCCCAACCCGCGCCGTAAACGTTAGCCCATAGTGGACCCATGCTCTTAGTCACGGCAACCATTTTTGCTATGGTTTCGTCTGGCAGATCTTTACAGATGTTCTTCGGCAGCGTGATGTTATGTTTCTTCATCATCAGACGGAACTCTTCAACACCTTCTGGATAGAATTCTTCTAACACGTCAAAGGCGATACAGTTGCCGATACCATGGTGGTAACCCAGGATATAGGACAGACCGTAAGAAACCGCATGACAGGCACCCACTTGGCTATAAGCTATGCTCATGCCGCCCATGAAAGACGCCATCATTAGCTTGTCGTCTTTTTCTACGTGGTCGTCTAAGTACACTTGGCGACATAAATCCATCGCTTTTTCAGCGTAGGATTTAGAGAACTCGTTTAAGAAGGTACCTTGTAAAGATTCAACACAGTGGATATAGCAATCCATACCTGTGTAGAACCATTGGTCCGTTTCCACGCCTTCGATTAACTCAGAATCCATGATGATTTGATCGAATACTGTGTAATCTGAGTTCAGGCCTAGCTTACGTACTGGACCACATAATACGGCGGTGCGTGACGCTTCTGCACCAGTACCAGAAATCGTTGGGATACCAATGTGGTGTACCGCTGGGTTCTTGATCAAGTCCCAACCTTGGTACATGGCAGAGCCACCTGGGTTTGTCAGCATCAGCGATACCGCTTTAGCCACGTCCATGGTTGAACCGCCACCTAAACCGACGACGCTCACTGGCAGTTTGCTATTGAAAGCTTGAACTTGTTCAGTCAGGGCATCGATTTGAATTGTGCTTGGCTCTTCATCAACGTTAACCCAAATCACCATGTCTTGTGCTTTAGCTGGAATGCGGCCCTCAAGGGCTTTGCCTTGATGCACGTCATCGACTAAAAACACCACGAAGTCGTCGGCGGTTTTACGTTCTGCAGCTAACACTTCATCCAGTTGGACGAATGAGCCACGGCCGAAGATCATTTTTTCAACTACTTTAAAATTCTTAAAACTCATTGCAACAAACTCCCGTAGAATTATTGGGCAAATGCTTTCTTGATGTTTTCGATACGCTCGGCGATCTGAGCATCGGTCCAAGACAACTTGATGAGCATAGAAATCGTGCGGCTCATAATGGCATCGGATTTAGGCACAGAAACTTGAGTATAGTCAGGTCTGTCGGCGATTAATGTGATTGGCAACGCAGCAGATGCCTTAAGCTCCTGAATGTGTTTCCAGTTTTTCAAATAATGCCAGTTGTTTACATACCAGTAGAAGCAGCCATCAACGCCGTTTTCAGCCAGTTTTTTGCTGATTTCTTGCGTGCGCGCTTCGGTTGGCAACATAAAGGTTAAGAAGCCAGCCGAGTCGCCTTCTGGATCTGGGATTTGGCGGAAGGTGACTTCTGGAATCGCGGCCATTGCATCTTTAATGGTCTTTTTGTTTTTACGTTGAATATCGATAATGGTATCGAGTTTACGTAACTGCGCTAACCCTAAGGCGGCATTCATTTCCGAAATACGGAAGTTCAAGCCAATGATAGGGTGTGACTCTGCGCCGCGGTCTTTACCAATATGGTCATGGCCGTGATCTGAGAACATGTGCGCATTGTTGTAGATTTCTGTGTTGTTAGTGATCACAGCGCCACCTTCACCACAGGTGATGGTTTTGACTGAATCGAATGAGTAACAACCCACATCACCGATAGTACCTAACGCTTGGCCCTTGTAGCTGCCACCAATGGCTTGGCAAGCATCTTCTAAAATCAGTAAGTTATGTTTTTTACAGACAGCTTTGATCTCGTCCATCTTCGCCATAGAACCGCACATGTGCACTAAGTTAATCGCTTTAGTGCGTGGGGTAATCGCGGCTTCGATACCTTCTGGAGATAAACACAATGTCTCATCGATTTCGGCAAAAATCGGAATAGCGCCTGCCATAAAAATCGCTTCAACTGAGGCTACAAAGGTAAAAGGTGGCACGATAACTTCATCGCCAGCACCAATGCCTGCAGCCATCATGGCCGTTTGCAGCGCAGCAGTACCGCTTGATAAAAGGTGAGCATGCTTCACGTTCATCTTCTCGCACAGTAGTTGCTCCATATCGCGCGTCTTCCAGCGATCATTACGCATATGGTCGAAGTTGTAACGGAAGGTAAAACCGTTTTCCATAACGTCAGCGACTTCCTGCTTCTCTTCAGGACCAAATAATTCAAAACCGGGCATGGAAGGTATCTCCTTAGAATTTGTGGCGCATAGGTCGCCTGCAATTAACTGGCGGATTATAACTGGCGTAATAGACCCTTGCGATGTTTTATTGCTGAAAATTGTCATGGAAAAAGAAAAACCTGCACAGTGGCAGGTTTTATCTGAGCATTGATGACACTCAGCGGGGTGTTGAAAGCCTACATTCAGGCCGTTAGCGTGGATTGGCTAAACCATGTTCACGGTCAACCGTGACATCTAAATCTGTCAGTAAACCGTTATCAATGCCGTAAATCCAGCCGTGTACCGCCACTTCTTGGCCGCGATCCCAAGCTTCTTGCACTATGGTTGAACTGGTCACATTAGCAACCTGCTCAATCACGTTTAGCTCGCACAGGCGATCAAAACGTTTGGCTTCGTCCATCTGTTGTAATTCTTCCTGATAAATACGATAGATATCACGTAAATGCCCGAGCCAGTTATCGATGAGTCCTAAGCGTTGCTGACCCATGGCCGCGCGCACACCACCACAGCCGTAGTGACCCACCACCATAATATGCTTCACCTTGAGTACATCGACGGCGTATTGCAGTACAGATAAGCAGTTAAGATCGGTATGGATCACCATGTTGGCGATATTACGGTGAACAAAGACTTCACCGGGCATAAGATCAATGATTTGGTTTGAGGGAACGCGACTATCTGAGCAGCCAATCCACAGGTATTCAGGATGTTGCTGTTTCGCTAATTGTTCAAAAAAATCAGGATTTTCTTGGCGTATACGTCCGGCCCAGCGGCGGTTATTGTCGAATAAAGGTTTGAGTAGTTTCATTTTAACCTATTGTTTTATTGACATATAAAATGTCTTCTCATGCTCTAATTCATGCAAGCAGCACATTTTTAGCAAGAGTATACCAGCAAATTTGGCTCTGCTGGTCTATCCAATTAAGGTTTGAATCAGGATATTGAAAAATCGAGATTATTTTTTCTTAATAGTACTGCAAATGGATAAGCCCTCTCTGAGGGTTCAAGCACCATTTGATAATGTGTTTGTTGTTTATATCGCGCTTAATGCTGAGTGTAAACCTTGTCCGCCACAGATTAAGGTGGACAAGGATGATGCAGTATGGGTTAGAACTTACTGATCACTTTCACGCTGTCGTTTACTTCGCTGACGTCAACAAATCCGATCATATTGGGATTGGCGGCAATCAATGCGAGCATTTCAGCGCTGGAGTCGACGACTTTGGGCGGTTGACCTTGGCCTGAAAAGACTAGTTTTGACCAATAGGCTTTTAACTGACTCTCGGTTTTATTAAGGATCTGTTTAACAAAGGCATCACGTGCAGGCGTACCTTCAGGTTGATCGAGTGCGACGACAGTGCCACCACTGGGGAAAGACTTGAGTTTGCCTAAATAGATCCGTGAAATATCCGCAGCGCTAATTTCTGACGTATTAGAAGGGTGCACCACGACGGCAATTTCGGCTTGAACACAGGCACTGCCAAATAGAAGCGCACTGGCGACTAAGGTTTTTATCATCAACCGAGAACTTATTAATAGTTTCATGCTTAACTCCTTAAAAAACTAAGTCTATTGCCATACTCAGCAACTGTTCATCGGAGGACGGTTTGTCGTTACTGTAGTTGGTGTACTCTAGTTTCAGTGCGGCAGAAGGATGGAAATCCCAGCGGGTGCCTATGATGTAGTAGGCGCTGTCTTCCTGTTGTGCTTCAAGCGCCGCTTGTGTACCAAAAACAAGCGGTGCGAGTGCAGCTTGGTTTGCCGGTGGCAGACCATTGTAAACAGGTAACATAGCGTCATATGCATCGTATTGAGGCTCACCTTTATCAATACCGTAGGTTAAGTGGAAGGTGAAATCGTGATAGCGGATCCCGCCGGAAACAAAGGCTGAATCTTGAATATTAAAGCTACTGGGATCGACATCAATTCGTGTGTATTCGGCCAAAATAAACCATTTTTCAGCATCATATTTAACATTCGCGCCAATGAGTAACGCGCTGTCATTAATCGGTAAAAGATCATCAACTACTTGCTGAGTAAAGAGTCCGGTTTGAGAAATTGCATTGCCTAAGCCAAGCAGTGCGGGTAATTCGTAGGAGAAATCGGTAACTATGCCAATATTTAAACCGTACTCAAACCCTGAGGTTACAAAGTTAAAGTTCATTATGTGCCCCTCGGCGGAGAAGGGCGCAGGAGGCGTTGATGAACCAGTAGGCGAGTAGTCAGAAACTGAAGTGGTAATGTATTTATAGGTCAAACCTACTTCGGTATCGCCCCATAAATCGGCATAAACTAAGCCTACACCTTCACCTGAATTAAATGGCAGTGAATAAACTCCGCGGGGCGGAGTGATCCAATGATAGGCATAGCCTACATCAATATAATCGGAGTATTTATAGAGATTAAAACGTTGGCGACCTGCCATAAGCATAAGTTTGTCGCTGATGTCATAGGAGATATAAGCCCATTCGAATTCAGCGCTATAATCGTTACTGCCTCTGGATAGCACTTGTGCAGTAGCTCTTAAGCCACTACCAAGATCGGCGGTAAATTGTAAGGCAACTTTGGAATCATTATTAAAATCGAGTTCTTTATCGTAACCATAATAGCTTTTATCGTCACTTAGACTCGAGCCCGCGACAATAGAGGCAAATCCATTTATTTGAACATCGGCATAAAGAGACGGCATATAAAGTGTGCTGAATACGCAGAGGGCAACTGTACTTTTTCTCATGGCAGAATACCTTGTTGAGGGAATACAGTATAAAGGTAGTTGATAATTAGCAGATTTCACCTTTGTGCAACATTTTTTAAGCCGCTTGGAACAAAAACAAGGTCTTTACTTGTTAATAGAGGTTTCACAGGTGAGTTTAATGAAACGAGGCGTGCTCAATAACAGACTTTAATAAAGTAAAGCCTAATGTATTTATCCATAAAATAGGAATTAAGTATGGGTGAGCAATATTGATATAAGCACATCTTAGTAACATGTGCTAAGTAGAAATACTTATCTTCAAGATGCGAGTTTTCGCACCTTGAAGCGTAGATTTAGCGATTGATTAATAATGTTTAGCCAGAAAATCGGCTAAATGTTGGTTAATAAATTCCGCTTGTTCGAGAGTTGATATGTGTCCTGCCGCAGGAATATGCACAAGTTGGCTGCCGTCAATGGCATCACTCATCAGGTAACTTTCCAATACGCTTCGGGCTTTATCTTCCACGCCAGCCATGATGAGGCAGGGCAGCGTCAATTGCTCGGCGTATTCCATGGTATCGCGACGACCAAAAATCATTCGTCCAAGTTTAACTATCGTGGGGATTTGCTCCGCTGTGATACTGGCAAGGGACTGTTCAAAGCCCGTAACCAGTTCGGGAGTGTTATTTGCGGCATCATTGGCGAAGAATAAAGGTGAAATCGCACTGATCAGCGGCGCAGGGATCGCCTTAGCGGCGCTAATCATATCCAGCATGCCATCATATTTCGCACGGGTGACTTCGGGTTCGAAGCCGATAAAACTGTTGAGCATAACGAGGGTTTTAACTCTTGTTGGAGCTTTCAGTACCAATTCTGCGCCCCACATAGCACCGACAGATTGTCCGACAACACTAAAGTGACTTATCTCAAGAGCATCCATTAGCTCAAGCATTTGATCGGCAATATCGAGTAGCGTTTTGCAGTTATTGGGCAGTAAATCTGACTGACCATGGCCCCAAAGTTCAGGCACTATGCAGCGATACTGGGCGCTTAAGGTGGCAATTTGAGGCGCCCACATAGCGCTATCCCATAAATAACTGTGCCCAAACAACAATACAGGGCCTGAGCCGACATCAAGGTAACTTAATTTTCGATCGGCAATAACAAGCTGCTGACGGTGTGAAGAAAAATCCATAAAACCTACTTTATCAAATATATCATTGTGTTAAACCGCATTTTGGCGCCCATTTTGACAATATAACGCTAGGCTTAACCTGTGTTGACTGACCTTGGCGAGTATTTCGTGATTAGGGCTGAGCGATACGCAGCACGTATTCATCTATTAGACTGTCTAATCGGGCGAGTACTGCATCTTTTAGCAACATATCACTGTTTTCTAACAGGATTGCCAGTTCGGCACGATCGAATTGTGGCAACAATAACTGCGCTACAGGGAAATAGCTGATATGCCAAGGTTCAGGACTTACCGCACTTTGTCCCTGCTGAAACGGGAAGTAAAAGCCAAAATCATGGGCATTTTCTACCAGCCAAGCATGCAATTTAGCGCAGGGACCATCCTGAACATATTCAGCTTCAACAAGGCGCAGGGTTTTAACATCAATTTGAGCCGCATCGAACACATCGAGATCGGTACCCCAATGGTGGCGTGAAGCGCCAGGCAACGCCGACCAGAGCAAAATCAAGTCAACTATGGCATCGTCACTTAAGCCCTGAATATTGACCGGTAACTCATTGGCATCCAATACCGCGCGTTTACCGCTAGCCTTGGCATTCCAAATTGCCAGTTGCCGTTCAAAGGGACGATGAGCCGAGCAAATTGCGAGTTTTATGCCCGCATCTTCAGCTTTTGCCGCCATAGACTTAAAGGCGATAGCTGTGTTCTCCTCTAACCCAAAGCTATGATAACTAAGGTGATACGGGCTTAAATAATCCACCAATTCAGGGGAGCTTAAGCCGTAAAGCTTTGCGGTTTCGGGACGGATCTTCAGATGTGCTAACACAGTAATTGTTCCAAAATGACTTCATAACACAGGGCTAACTGCTCAAGGTCGTCCACTTTAACGCATTCATTCACTTTATGAATGGTGGCGTTGACAGGGCCAAGCTCTAACACTTTGGCGCCCGTTGGCGCGATAAAGCGACCGTCTGATGTGCCGCCTGTGGTTTGCGGATCGGTTTCATAACCTGTGACTTGGCGGATCGCGATACGAGTTGCATCTAATAACGGGCCATCACCGGTTAAAAAGGGAAGGCCATTGAAAATCCAGCTGATATCGTAATCTAGCTCATAGGCTTTCAATAGAGTTTCAACTCGCTCAATCAAGATTTCGGCGGTCACTTCGGTGGAGTAACGGAAGTTAAACATTACTTCCAGTGCACCAGGGATCACATTTGATGCACCTGTGCCGCCATTAATATTGGCAATTTGGAAGCTGGTGGGCGGAAAGAACTCATTACCATTATCCCAGTGCATTTGACTTAGCTCGGCCAAGAAAGGCGCGGCTTTGTGGATTGGATTATCGGCAAGGTGTGGATAGGCCACGTGGCCTTGAATGCCTTTCACGGTTAAGTTGCCAGTTAAGCTGCCGCGGCGACCATTTTTGACCACATCGCCCAGCTTTAGGGTCGATGAAGGCTCGCCGACTAATGCCCAGGTGATCTTCTCGTTGCGCGCTTCTAAGGTATCAATGACTCGCGTCGTGCCGTTGATGAATGGACCTTCTTCATCGCTGGTGATCAAAAAGGCGATAGAGCCATGATGATCGGGATGTTTAGCCACAAACCGCTCGGTGGCAATGATCATAGCCGCCAGTGAGCCTTTCATGTCCGCTGCGCCTCGGCCATATAAGTAGCCATCAATGATGGTGGGCACAAAAGGCGGCGTGTGCCAGCGGCTCACATCGCCTGTCGGCACAACGTCTGTGTGACCCGCAAAACAAAAAACGGGGCCTTCATTACCACGGCGAGCCCACATATTGGTGGTGTCTTCAAATACCATAGGTTCGATATTAAAGCCGATGGCACTGAGTCTTTCTGCCATTAAGGTTTGGCAGCCTTCATCAAGCGGCGTCACCGAAGGGCGGGCGATCAGCGCTTTTGTCAGTTCTGTAACAGGATAATTGTCGGCTGGCATCATACTGAGAATACTCTTTTATAGGCGGCTTCATCAAAGCCAATCAGCACTTGTTCACCGACGACTAAGACGGGGCGTTTGATCAGTGTCGGTTGCGCCAGCATAAGTTGAATGGCTTTGGCTTGATCGATATCGGTTTTATCTGCGTCACTGAGCGCACGAAAGCTCGTGCTGCGCTTATTGAATACGGTTTCCCAGCCTGAGGTGTTACACCAGAATTCGAGGTCTTCTTGACGTAGGCCGTCATCTCTAAAATCATGGAAATGAACTGGAAGTTGATGATTTTCAATCCATTTACGTGCTTTACGCACTGTATCGCAATTCTTAATTCCGTAGAGGGTCAAAATGATGCTCCAGTGTGGATGGACGCTTGGCTTGCAAGCATTGATTTTACTGGCATTGTGGCATTGTGCGTCGCATGTCACAAGTGGGATGTGTTGCTGATATCTGGTGATTAATAAAACGTTAATTTTCTAGAGATAATAATCGCTGGTGACTTGCTTTGGTTTAACTTTTTAACACTTGTTTAACTTAAGTGCCTTGTATATATTGTTTTTTCATTAAAATCAGTTTGATTTAAGCATTGAGGTCAATGCGCTTTTAAAGGATTAAGATGCACAGCGATGTTTCATTGCAGCGATTTAAGCAATTTCCGCGCTTGATGTGGATATTTTTGTTTGGGTCTTTTATCACCTGTGGCAGTTATTACATGGTGTGGCCATTCTTAGCCGTTATTTAATATGAGAAATTTGCGCTAAGTGCCACTGAGGTCGGCATGGTCATGTCCTGCGCCGTGATTATTTCAGTATTCACGAGCTTTGTTGGTAGCTCATTGTCCGACAGAATCGGTCGTCATAAGCTGATGTACCTGACGGGCATCCTCTATATCATCTCGTTTTCGTTATTGGCTGAAGCCAATTCTGTCGAGGGGTATGTGGTCGTGATGACCCTATGCTCTATGGCCACCTCACTGTGGCGACCACTGACATCCGCCGCTATTGGCGACATTATTACTGATCCTAAGACACGCGAATTGGCGATGCAGTCGCTGTATTTTATCGTCAACGTTGGCTGCGCCGTTGGCCCTATGTTGGGGGTATGGCTTGGTCTTACGGGCAAGCAATCCAGTTTCTACCTTACTGCAGTGGCCTTTACCGTATTGTTGGCCTTGTTATATTGGGGATTTAACCATCAAACCCGTCAGGAACCTGCTATGGCGGCTGGCGCCTCATCGAGTGACAATTTAAGTGGCGATACGAGTAGCAGTGAAAGTGACTTTGTAAATGACATGACAAGTGATGGTGTTAATCGTGGTGTGAATGGCTTATCTACTGATGCAGAGGCGAGCACGAAAAAAGCGGCAGTCGTGAGCCGTAAGCAAATTATCGCCATTCTATTGCAAGATAAACTGCTGCAATGTTTAATTTTTGCCAATATTTTGTGTATGTTCATTTATGCCCAAATGGACAGTTCGTTGATCCAATATCTTACTCGCGCTGGTGCGCCTGATTTGCTGACGTTAATTTCTGGCATGATTTTCACCAATGCTATGGTGATTATCTCCACCCAATTTTTGCTATTGAAACTCATGGCCCGTTTTCCGCTCGTCAAACGGATTCAAATCGGATTGCTATTACTGATCGGCTCACAAATCTGGCTGGCATTTAATCCACTGGATCTATTTTGGGGCTGGATTGGTGCGATTGTGGTGATGAGTGTCGCCGAGACTATTTTGTTCCCCACTATGAATGTGCATATCGACCGCTTAGCCCCTGATCATCTTCGTGGCGCTTACTTTGGGGCCGCTTCATTCTATGACTTAGGATTTGCGCTCTCGCCCCTTGGAGGTGGCATCATATTGGATCATTTTGGCGGTCAGTGGCTGTTTTTGACAGGCGCTTTACTCTCGGTATTGGTGATTTATCTGTACAGTATTTTAGATAAATTGCCGCGCCCCGATTTTGCCATGTTTAAAGCAGATTAATGTACTAGATCCATGTAGCCGTTATTCGCAGGGAACGTGATGCTTAGCGTGAGAATGGTCGAAATAGATTCTCTCAAGCCTGTGTATCGGTGCAGTTTGGCGAATTCAAATACCGTGTATAGGCTTGGTTTTCAAAAACTTAAAAGGCTGGCTCATGATGGTGAGTCAGCCTTTTATTATTCAGAAAACAATCGATAAACGATTGATTCGAAATGGTTAAATTAGATCTGTACCGTAAAGATCACGTCTTTGCCTGCGGTGACACTGCCTTGGGCTTTGTCGAGGTATTTGACATCTTCCATGTTTGCCAAAACGACAGGAGTGAGTAGGCTGTCGACTTGATCTTTAAGGTAGTCAATATCGAATGACAGGATCGGATCGCCGACTTTCACTTCTTGACCTTCCTGGGCCAAACGTTTAAACCCTTTGCCTCTCAGCTCGACTGTACCTACACCAAAGTGAACAAATAGCTCTAAACCTTGGGGAGACTCAATACTGAACGCATGATTTGTCTCAAAAATTTTACCTATAGTGCCGTCGATAGGCGCCAGAATTAATTCGCCTTTGGGGGCGATAGCTATGCCATCACCGACAATCTTTTCAGCAAAAACCACGTCGGGGACTTTTTCAATGGCGACGATATCCCCGGAAACGGGGGCATATACCATGATACCGCCAGCTAATTGAGTCTGGCCCGATACCAAGCGCCTTATTCGGCTTAAAAATCCCATAATCTAGAGCCTCTTTTGCTTGTTTTTGTCATTGTTTTTGTTCTGTAATGCAGCATAACGAATAAATGTCTCTATTTATAGCTTGTTATACACTGCTGTAAGCTTGCAATTCTATCTTGTTGTAATGCTGTGTGCGCTAATGCCGAAAATTGTGTGATGCTGCCTTGGCAAATGGCAGCTTTCACTTCTAAGAGTGAGCTTAAGTTAACGCTGAGTTCGTCCAACCCCATGCCGATTAACAGTGGCGCAATTTGCGGTGAACTGGCGAGTTCACCGCACAGAGAAACTTTAACATTAGCGGCCTTAGCTTGGGTTATTGTCATGTTAATTAAGGCTAAAATGGCAGGCGAAAGGGACGGATAGTCACGGGTAAGCTGCGGGTTTGTCCTATCGGCTGCCATTGCATATTGGGTTAAATCGTTGGTGCCAATGCTGACAAAATCGAGTCTTGGCAGCATAGCGTTGAGGTTGAATACCGCAGCAGGGGTTTCGACAACGATACCGTAGCTTAGTTCGCCATAGCCTTTCTCTTCTTCTTCCAAGGCATCTTGGCACTGGGCAATAAGTGCAAACACCTCATCCAATTCTTCGACTTGATTGACCATAGGGAACATCAAACGGATCGGGCCATGGTTAGCGGCACGCAAAATGGCCCTCAATTGGGTTTTAAATAATTCTGGGTGCGCCAAGGTGTAGCGAATGCCGCGAAGACCCAAGGCGGGATTATCTTCAATTTCTTGGCATAAACAGGGTAGTTCTTTGTCTGCACCTATATCTAAGGTACGGATGGTAAAGGTTTTACCGCCTAGGGCGTGCAATGCATCGCAATATAAGCTGTATTGGGCTTTTTCATCGGGCAGGGTGGCGACGTTCATCAACATAAATTCGGTGCGAAACAAACCTATTCCATCGGCGCCGACATCGCTGACATGGGTGATGTCGTTGAGATTACCCACGTTTGCCATGAGTCCCACAGTATGACCGTCTTGGGTTTGCGCTGGGACATCCTTGTAAGTTTGAAGTGCTGCGCGCCTTGCTTGTTCATGGTGAAAGGTGACTGTGAGTCTTGCCTGTTGGTCTGGATTGGGATTGACATAAAGTTCACCCGCGAGCGCATCGAGCACTAAGGGCGTACCGTTGGGAATAAAGTCTGCGTCGAACTGACAACTTAAGATGGCAGGAATACCGGCTGCTCTGGCTAAAATGGCCGTATGGCTCGTTAAACCGCCCGTTTTCAGTACAATACCGCAGAGGTTTTCCCGCGGCAGTAAGGCAAATTCGGCGGGGGTCAAATCCTGCGCTAATAAGATAGTGGGTCTATCGAGTTTTTCGAGTCCTTGAGCTAAATGGCCGTTTATCGCCGCGACGACTCTTTGGCCTAAACAGCGCACATCTTGGGCTCTATTGGCTAAATAGGGATCATCTAAGGATTGTAACTCATTGGCCTGATGGGCAAAAATACGTTCAACCGCCACACTTGCCGACAATTGTAAGGTGCGAATTGCATCGTTCACTTGCTCGATTAATTCATCGTCTTCTAATAACAATAAGTCGGCTTCGATCAACTGATAATTTTCGGAGTCGCTGTCGAGTGCAGCTTGGCTGTGGGTCAGTTGTGCCTGTAGTTCTTGCAAGGCTTTGGCAAATTTACCCTGTTGTTGAGGGATTTTAGACAGGAGAATAGGGCGATAATCGAGGTGATGTTCGGTGTGGAGCAGGTGAAGTGCCTGTCCAAAGGCAATTCCCGATGACACTATAATCCCCGTTATTGACATATCCCTTCCTAAATTAACCACTGAACTGAGTGTCCGTTAGCGATAGCGAGTCTAGTTGAGTGACGCTAAGCTTGTAAAGCGTTTGTATGTAAAGCATTAGCATGTCAAGACGGTCGAGACGAGTTTTTTGCGTGTCGGCTAAACCTGCAGATAAATGCACTTTAGCGTAAGAAAAGGCCTAGCTTAGGGTTATGAGCAGCTCAGAGACTTTCTCAACCGCGGCCTGTGCCTGTTCACCTTCGGCAAACACTCTTACCGTGACGCCAGAATATAAGCCTAAGGTTTGTAGCTTAAACAGACTCTTAGCACTGGCTTGCTTACCATTACATTCGACCATGACATCACAGTCAAAGGTTTTGGCTTCTTTAACCAGTAAGGCTGCTGGACGGGTGTGAATGCCATGTTTGGCGGTAATGGTGACTGTTTTTTCGTACATAGTAGATGAGCTCATATTTAAAGGGGTATTACACTTCGTCTTTCGATTCTATGATGTGATAGCCCTGTTTTTTCAAGGCGGCGATGGCACTTTTGAGGCGATTATTTTTTACTAAAATGTAATCGGTATCAAAGGTCGAAATCGCAAAAATACTGATTTGTTCGTCCGCTAAGGTGCCAGACACTTTAGATAAAATGCCTGTCATCGAAAATCCCAGTGGCCCGAGTACTTCAAAGCAACACCAGCCCGGTTCTTGCTCTAGGCTGTCGAGTTCCATTTCACTGGAAACGACTAAAGATAAACCTTCTTGGGTCTTACCAATGAAATACATGTCCTGTGCAAAAACCTCACTGGGCAATACGGCATTCGGGCTAAAGCTATGAATTGTGTACTGTTCAGGGTGAACGGCTAAGGTCATTCGCATGGCAGTGTCTCGGTTGGATTTTTAAGGCTAAAGCATACCGCATATCAAACGTTAGCGTGACAGAGAATTTGTGGTTAATGGGATTTTTTCGTTGAAATTCATTGTTGGTGAGATAGCGGTTCACAAGCGTTACCAGACGGTTTACCCAAAGAAAAGGGCGCCCTATGGCGCCCCAATCGACAAGTCATGCCGTTCTCATACACTTTAGTTAGATTTTAAACTGGCCTAAGGTGCGGGACATGTCTTGGCTAATGTCTTGCAGTGACTGAGCTGCATGGCTATTACTTTCGTTAGCTTTTACTGAGACTTCGGTTAATTCCGAAATATTACAAATATTTCGATTAATTTCTTCGGTCACCAGTGATTGCTCTTCAGTGGCGCTGGCTAATTGTGTGTTCATGTCACTGATATGGGCAATCAATTGCAGAATCGCCGCCATGGCTTTACCTGCTTCGTGGGCTTGGGCCTGTAGCTCATCGGATTGCAGTTGAGTTTGATTGTTGCTCTTCATCACTGAGCCTACACCGGATTGGATCTCGCTAATGATTTTTTGGATCTCATTGGTCGAGTCTTGAGTGCGAGTAGCAAGGGCGCGGACTTCATCGGCAACTACGGCAAAACCACGGCCGTGGGTCCCAGCTCGAGCAGCTTCAATGGCGGCATTGAGGGCGAGCAAGTTGGTCTGCTCGGCAATGCTGCGGATCACATCGAGAATGCTACCGATTTGCTGTGAGGCGACGCCCAGCTTTTGGGTGATGACTTCAGAGGCTTTTAATTCTGCCACCAGTTTTTCTGTGTTGCTGACTGTGTTGTCGATCACGACTTGGCTTTGCTGCGCTTGTTCTTTTACGCTGTTCGCCGCATCGGCCGCTTGTTGGGTGTTGCTCGCCATTTCATGGGTGGTCGAGAGCATTTGATTGACGGCTGTGGCGACGCTGCCTGTTTCTCTGTGGATATGTTCAGCACTCTGATTGGACTCTTCAACTGCAATCAAAAGCTGTTTTGCATCTTTATCTAATGCTTGGCCTAAAGGTTGTAAATGGCCGACCATGTCGCCAATTTTTTGGGCGAACATGTTGAAGGCGCGGGCGAGATGGGCAATCTCATCTTTACCTTGAGCATTAATGCGCTGACTTAAGTCGCCTTCGCCTTGGGCAATATCTTCAAGGGCATCAATAGCATCATTTAATGGTGAGGTGATGGAATGGTTAAGCACAAGGAAGAAGGCAAAAATCGGCACTGAAATCAAAAACATGATAATCAGATAGTCGATAATGACTGACTTTAAGCTCGCTTTGACATCGCTAAGATAAGCGCCTGTTATGACTGTCCAGCCCCATTGCGGGTAGTAACGGGCTTCAGCAAGCTTGTCTTCTATCGCGCGGGTCATAGGATCGGCGATAGGGTATTCGAGGGTTGTTTTCGATTTAGCACGCGCTAATGGCAGCATAGTGGCTAAGGGGTTTGTGCCATTAGGTAACTTGAAGGTTAATGCTGAGGTGCCAATAAGATTTGCGCTATCCCCGTGGGCGAGGATTTGATTATTATCATCAATAACAATGAAGTAGCCGGAACCTGAATAGCGAGTTTGATTGATTAAATCCGCGGCGATTTGTTTAGCTTCTGCTTCGCTAAACTTACCTTTGAGCGCATCCTGACGGTGCACATCTATCACGCTTAACATGCTGGCGAGCTGACCGTCTATCTGCAACCATTTCTGCTCAATTAAATTACTGTACTGCTCTTTAATTGAAAAACTGGCAAAACACACAGTCCCTATCGCGGCCATAAGGAGCATCATCATTAAGCGTTGCAAAATGGTAAACCGGCGCAAAAACGTGATCATTTGGATTCCTTAAGGGCTTATTATTGTGCATCAATATACCTGCGAATCAATCTCAATTGAATCGTCTGTGACATAAATTCAGCTAAAGCCGTTAAAAAATATGAGTTTCTTTGATCTAAAGCAGGGAATAGTGATAGGGAACTTTAATCTGTTGCATTATGGGGCATGTTCTTATTAAGTTAGGCCGTTTTATAAGTCGCTTTATGTTGAAGGTTTTATCTGATCTATTAAATATCAATAAGTTAGCATTATGTTAATTTTGCCATCTTGCTATATTAGGCTAATCAATTGTTTTAATTTTGATTTTTTACGCTTTTACGCGCAAGATTAATTCATTATTCAGTTTGAGAATCGATTATGACCACAAATACTATCGTAACGTCGGATGATATTTTACTGAAGTTATGCCACTCAGTCGCCCACGTCCTTTCTAGCACCAGTGCCAGCAATGTTACCCATGCGGGTATGGTACAAAGTATTGCGCGTACTCGTCTTAAACCTGATCTCGGTTGTTTCTCGATTTTTGATGGTGGCTTTTCAGGCCTAGTGGTGATTAACTTTTCAGCCTCTGCAGCGATTGAAATCTACCGTCGCTACATGCTGAACATGGGCATGCCTGAGTCTGAGCTCGCGTTTTCGCATACGTCAGATGAAGTGAGTAATGTGATGGGCGAACTGATGAACCAAATTCTAGGGGATTTTATTAATAAAATTTCTAAAGAATTGCAAACGTCAATCAGCCAAAGCCAGCCAAAAATGTTGACGATTAATAAAGAGTTAACCATATCAATCGACGCTAACTTAGACGATGCGGTTGCCCGTAGAGTGTCGTTTAGGACAGAGAATAACCATATTTTCTACCTCGAGTTTGCCATGGACAAAACCGAATTCATTCGCTTAGATGAATTTGTCTACGATGAAGAATTCGATCCCGATAGTCTGTTAGAGCAGCACAGTTCGATTGGGGGAAATAACGACTCAAATTCGAATGTTTCGCCTTGGGTTAAAATGGCCGATAAACCCGCCATTGCGACTCGTGCCATTGATAATGAAGCTGATGATTTACTCGATCAGCTCGGCATTTAACCAGAGTCTCTAATGTAAGACGGATGTTAACGCATTCGTCTATACAAGTGGGTGGAACTGTTTTAGTATCGACGCAAAATAATAACTAAGGTTAAATCCTCTTTATGGCATCGAAAGCGACCTCGATTGATATTGCTTATCGTGCTGGCGTATCCCAGTCAACGGTTTCCCGTGCCCTTAGAAACAGCCCGTTAGTCAATTTAGAAACTCGCCAACGTATTCAAACCATTGCAAAAGAGCTGAATTATAAGGTCGATAAAAATGCCAGCAATCTTCGCACCCAAAATAGCCATACCTTAGCGCTGTTATTGTGTGAAGACCCCACCAACGATGACTCGTTAATCAATCCTTTTTTCCTTTCTATGCTAGGTTCCATTACCCGAGCAACGGCGCAGCAAGGTTATGATTTATTGGTTTCTTTTCAGCAATTGTCCAGCGATTGGCACGCCGATTATGAAGACAGTAATAAAGCTGACGGCATTATTCTGCTCGGTTATGGCGACTACATGGACTACGAGCAAAAGTTGGAGCGATTGCTCGCGCAGAATACTCACTTTGTGATCTGGGGTGCTGAGCATAACAATAAGTCAGTGCTATCGATTGGTTGTGATAATCATCAAGGCGGCTTGATTGCAACAGAGCACTTGATTTCCCTTGGTCGTAAAACTTTTGCCTTTTTAGGCGATGCCTCGAGCCACAGCCCCGAGTTTAGGGACAGATATTTAGGCCATGTGAAAGCGCTGCAAATGGCGAATATTGCAGTTGATCACACTAAGCAAGTGTCGGCCATTAGCACTGAAAGTGCTGGTTATGATGCGGCTATGGCATTGATGGCCAAAGGCGCACAGTTTGATGCTATTTTTGCTGCTAGCGATCTGATTGCCATTGGCGCGATTCGGGCGCTGAAAGAGAAGGGCATTTCAGTCCCAGAACAAGTTGCAGTGGTGGGATATGATGATATTCCAGTGGCGAGTTTTGCCAATCCGCCATTAACGACCATTAAGCAGAACACCCAATTAGCCGGTGAAATTTTAGTCGACAGTGTACTCAAACTTATCCGCGGACAAGAGGTGAGTGCGCAGCTTATTCCGACGACCTTAGTGGTTCGCAGTTCCTGTGGCATTGATAGTGCGCCGCTTAAGCCGTTATAGATGGGCTGTTATTGCTAGGAGCTTGCTGTTTTTTGCTGGCAAGTCGTTGAGCACTTAATTTGCTTATTGATACATCGCCAATAATCCTTGGATTTATCGGCTTTTTGCTTTTTGGGATCACTTAACCGCATATTGACGTAAAAACTTCGGCACATCTGCTTTGGTTTTCTTGGCGATTTTTTGCAGTAACTCGAATGTGGGAGTATTGAGACCGAACTCTTGCTGAAGGTCTGCCAACATTGCCAGCCACAAATGGCCAGTCATTTCGGCATCGGCTAAGGCGCGGTGAAAGGTGCCATCGCTTGGTAACTGTTTATATCGCACTAAAGTACCTAACTGATGATTCGGTGCCGCTTGATATAACCGTCTTGCCACTAGCAAGGAGCAACCAAATTGCCCTCGATAGCGATGGCGAATTTGAGCAAATTCCGCGTCTAAAAAGCGCTGATCAAATGCCGCATTGTGGGCGACTAAGTTATGATCGGCGATAAAGTCTGCAAAACGCGCCATCACTTCATTGCAGGGCGCTGCATCCCTGAGCATTTGATTGCTGATCCCTGTGTAGTCCTCAATAAAACGACTTATTCTAAATCCTGGGTTCATCAACTCTGAAAATCTTTGCGTGATCACGCCGTTTTCAATCAGCACAGCTCCGATTTCAATCGCGCGGTCCCCTTGATTGGGCGATAGCCCCGTGGTTTCAAAGTCGAGCACGACCAAAGTGTTAGCAGCAGCAGATGTAGGCATAGATCTTACGTGAACTCTATAAATGATGTGTCAGCATTGCCGTCTTTGACAGCGCAACGCTTTTAGATAAGCCGATTGTAATTCAATACGTTAGTAAATTCACTATCACATTAACGCTGATAAAAGACTTAATGCTTTGTTGATCCGGTCGAGCTTTCTTGGTTTCGCTTCCTGTTAGCATTTACCTCTATGAATAACAGTTTGGTTTGTGAGCAACCCATGCAACTCGATATTAATGGCTTAACGCCCGCGCAATTTTTAGCAGAATATTGGCAGAAAAAACCTTTGGTTATCCGCCAAGGATTCAAACATTTTCAAGATTTAATCTCGCCCGAAGAGTTAGCTGGGTTAGCCATGGATGAGCTGGTGGAATCTCGGCGAGTGTACCAACAGGCAGGGCAATGGCAGGCTGAATTTGGCCCTTTTGATTCCTACGATCATCTCGGTGAACGGGATTGGACTTTGATCGTGCAAGCCTTGAACAACTGGGTGCCTGATGCAGAAGCCCTGATCCAATGTTTTGATTTTATTCCGCGCTGGCGTTTAGATGATGTGATGGTGAGTTTTGCCACTCCTGGTGGTGGCGTGGGACCGCATATCGATCTGTATGATGTGTTTATTTGCCAAGGCTCGGGACGTCGCCGTTGGCGCGTAGGCGATCTGGGGCCGCACAAAGAGTTTGCCGCCCATCCCGCTTTGCTGCACACAGAAGCTTTTGAACCGATTATCGATACTGAGTTATTGCCCGGCGACATCCTTTATATTCCACCAGGATTCCCCCATGATGGCATAACCTTAGAACAGTCTTTAAGTTTTTCAGTAGGTTATCGTACAGCTTCCGCCAAAGATATGGTAAGTGCTTTGGCCGATCATCTTTCTGAGCAAGATTTAGGCACACAGCAGATTGAAGATCCAGACCGCGAGCTGACAACGCGCAGTGGTTGTGTTGATAATCGCGATTTAGCGAGGTTACGCATGCAACTGACTAATATGTTAACCGATGAACTGGTGAGCGAGTTTTCGGGCCGCTATTTAACTCAATCTAAATGCGCCCTCGATTTACCCGATGAGCCGTTGGACATCACGCAAGACGAAGTGCTCGCTTGGCTCGATGAGCAGCCGCTTATTCGCCTCGGCGGACTGCGTTGTTTGTATTTTGATATCAATGTGGGACAAGGCGTTGTCTATATTAATGGTGATAAGTATCAGCTCTCTGCCGAATTGGCCGCGGTGATCCCACTCCTGTGTGATAGCAATCAGTTAGATAAAACCGCCTTAGCCCCCTGGTTAGCCGATGCCGATTTGCTTACGCAGCTGACTGAGTGGGTGAACCTCGGTTACTGGTACTTTGAAGACTTGAGTGATGAAGAGTGTTAAGGCTGAGATAATAGGTAATGCATGATGGATGTTGATACCATTTTAGCGCTAACGCCGATGGATTTTAGTGTTAAGTCGGTTTTGCAATCGTTGGATTATAGTGTTGGATGCATTCTAGTGTTAGTTGAGATTTAAAGCAGAATAATGTTGAAAGCCGCATCTACGTTCAGGGCAAGCTCATGCTTGCCCTTGCTTATCTTTTTAAGATCGCGAAGACTTGCAAGTCTGCTTTATTGCCTTAGTTGTCTCTCTACTGCGTTCATTGCCTTGTCATTTTTAATGTTAAACATTGGTTTTTAAAATTATTTTACCAAGCGAGATGAGTTTTGCTGGCACAGTCTTAGTGAGATGGATTTAGGCCGATAAGCCTATTCTGATTAATATCGTCAGGAGTGGAGTGAGCTTCACTGAATAACCAATGCTTAGAGTATTCATGCGATTCGCAGATGGTCATTTAGCCACTGGATCTGCTGATTATGTCACTATGGGCAATTGTGCCCATTGGGTGGTATAACGAGGGGAGAGCTGTTCACGTTTTATCCCCCAAGTTGGGTCAATACCTTGTCCTGCAAACCAAATTTTTCCGCGGCCGCTGTGGTTCACTTTATCGAGTAACTGCATCAGCTCCTTGCTTTTAGGCCTAGGCGTGACGTCATCGAATAATCCTAGCTGAAACACGCCTGCACCAAAAAAATCCCCTAACATGACACCGGCTTTTGCATAGGCATGACCTTCACGCCAAATACGTTGCAGTAGGCTTTGGCCAAGGGTGACAAAATCCCGCGTATCATTGCTGGGGCGAACTAAACTGCCCGACAGCGATTTGCTGTACTGGGGAGTCGCATCGCTAAAAGGGCTAGTACGGACAAATACTGACATCGCTTTAGCGTACTGGCGCTCAGAGCGCAGTTTTTCACAGGCCCTAAAAGTATATTCATTGATCGCCTGTTGCATCGCTTCCAAGTTATCAATACGACTACCAAAGGACCGGGAGCTGATAATTTGTTGCTTAGTGGCGGAGATCTCTTGTATGTCATCACAAGCAATGCCGTTAAGTTCGCGTACTGTGCGCTCAACGGTGACCGAAAAGGTATCGCGGATAAGTTTAGGATGCGCATCCGCCAATTGCAGCGCGGTATTTATGCCCATGATGTTCAAGCGTTTCGTAAGCCTACGGCCTATTCCCCAGACTTCCTCGACAGGGATAAGCGCCATGAGTCGTCGTTGGCGTTCTCGGTCGCGCAAATCAACCACGCCCCAGGTTGCTGGATAACGCTTAGCAGCATAGTTTGCCAGTTTGGCGAGGGTCTTTGTCGGCCCAATGCCAACGCAAACACTGATCCCTGTCCATTGCGGTATTCGCTGATAAATATCTAATGCAAGCTGATGAATATCGGTGCATTTATCGATGCGTGATAGATCTAAAAACGCTTCATCAATACTATACACTTCTACTTTTGGCACCATTTGCTCTAAGGTGGTCATCACTCTGTTTGACATGTCGGCATAGAGTGCATAGTTGGAGGAGAATACCGCAACCTGATGCTGGCGGAGTTGGTTTGCTATTTGATATACAGGCACCGCCATCTTGATGCCAAGTTGTTTGGCTTCTACGGAGCGGGCGACGACGCAGCCATCGTTGTTGGATAACACCACAATCGGCTTGCCAACCAAATCCGGCCTAAACATCCGCTCACAGGAGGCATAAAAATTATTGCAATCGACGAGGGCGAATAGTGAGGGCGTCATTTGAGCTTTTTCACCACGTTGGTCACTACCCCAAAGATGTTTAACTCAGACTCATCATTGATGGCGATCGGGGAGAATAAGGCATTACGTGGTAGCAATTGCACCACAGGGCGTAGCTGTAATTGCTTTACGGTAAACTCACCGTTCACCGCTGCGACAACGGTATCACCGTGGGCTGGCTGTAGTGAGCGATCCACCACCAAAATATCACCGGAGAAAATCCCCGCTTCGATCATCGAATCCCCTTGGACTTTGACAAAAAACGTGGCGGCAGGATGTTTGATGCATAACTCATTGAGATCTAATGTTTGTTCTACATAGTCTTGGGCCGGTGACGGAAATCCTGCGGCAATCAAGGAGCTAAATAGCGAGAGCCGATATTGGGTATGTTTGGCGAAGCGGCCTAGGATCATCATAATAATAAATCACAATATACTGTACATATAAACAGTATAGTCTAACTATGAAGCTTATCGAAAGAATTTATGTGGGGAGAGTTGTGTTATCGACAAAAGAGTAAAGGCGGTATCAATCTGTGCTGCTCGTATAAGTAGTCGCATGTATAGAGTGCGTTGTCGTATTTTGAGCATCGCGCTGCTTTGGACGTGGGCCTTGTGAGTTCTTGATATAACCGCTCTAAAATCCACCATTGGCGGCATGAATACCGCCAATGGTGAGGGTTTAGGCTATCCAACCGAGCCATAGCCACCACAGATAATCCAGTGGAATAAGTGCAACTAGAGTTATTGCCGCTAGAGGTAAGGTGATGCGAAGTAGTTTAGTTAATGGCTCTTGGGATAATTGCATCGCCAAAATCAAAGGAGCCACCTGATAAGGAAAAATCACGGTTGAGAAACCGATCACCTGCGTCATTAATACCGCAGGGGTGGAGAAGCCAGTTGCATTGGCAAAGTCTGCTGCCATGGGGGATAACACAGTCGGCACGCCTGGAACCGTTGCCACTAATCCTGTTAGCGTCGCGATTAACGATAACGACATAAAATTCAGGAACGATGCCCCTTGCTGCAATGGTAACCATTCACTGAACAGTTGACCTAGCGCAGTGCCGAGCCCGGAATGATTGACCAATGCTCCCAGACCTAAGGCCGCCGCGACAAAAATGACGGTCGACAAATCCACCGAACTATTAAAACTCTTAGGCTCAAGCACTCCCCATTTGGGGAGCAATAACAAGATAGCCGTTGTTAATCCTACCCAAGCGGGATTGATGCCGTGCAGCGAGTCAGTCACCCAAAAGAGCAAAGTAATCGCCAGTAACAGTGCAACTTTCTTTTGCATACCAAGGTTATAAGCTTCTTTTTCAATAACGCGTTCAGGCTGATTTTTATCAATTTTTGCAGGAAATAGGAAGATAACTAGCGCCACAATCAATATCGATTTGAGTAAACCAAGGATTGGAAAATGCAATAAGAGATACTCGGTATAACCAAAATGGATATTGAATAGATTCTCACTGGAACCTGCCAATATCATGTTGGGAATATTCGCGGGCAACACGGCAAAACTGGGCATGTTGCACGCCAGTGCCAAGGCGGTTGCAATGCCTATCCGTCCATGGCTACCACGAGCAAAACCGACTTGCTCAGCTAACGCCATACCAATTGGCACCATGACCACAGCACGGCCAACGGATGAGGGCATCACAAAGCCAAGCAGCACGGCACTAAAGACCAAACCCGCAATTAAGCGTGGATAACTTGAGGTCAGTATGGGGGCAATCAAACTGGCCATTCTGCGACTTAAACCAGACTGAGTGATGGCACTGCCGATCACAAACCCCGAAATGATTAACCACACCGCAGTTGAGCCGAATCCGGAGAAAAGTATACTCGGTTCAATGAGTTTAAAAATGGTGGCAAGGGCAAAAAAGATTAACCCCGCCATAAAGGGCGGGAAGAAACCTGTGCTCCAAAACATCAAGGTCACTAACACTACGCCTGCGCTGTAGGAAAACACCGCGGGATGCTGACTTAGCGGAAAAAGCGCAAGTAAAGTAGCGATCAACAGTGCACTGAAAAACGCTAGCTGTTTAACGCCAATAAAACGTTTCATGTTTACCGACCTATTGGGTTGAATACGTAAAAGATGCCTACTAAGATAACTGACTTGGTTTGGCGTTTTAAGAAGGTAATATGTCAAAGTATGTTCCTAAAGCGACATTGTTAACACCCAGTGATGCGGCGTTTATCATAGATGCCAATCGGCCCGTGCTGACCCATACTCGCAATATGGCGGCGGAAGCGGGCATCGAACCTCACTCGCACCCGCGGGGTCAGCTACTTTGGGCCGCCAAAGGTTTGTTACGTGTTCGCAGTGAAAATGCCGTCTGGGTGGTACCCTCAACCCATGCCGTTTGGATCCCTTGCAATTTGCCCCATCAAGTGAACAGTGAAACCCACGCACATACTCGCAATATTTATATTGACCCTAGCTATGGCGTTAGGCCACAGGATACGCAAGTGGTGATGGTGACTATGACAGCGTTGATGCGCGAATTAGTGCTTAAACTTTGTGAAAGTTCACATCTTATGGACAGTGGACAACTGCATCGGCTGGGTTTGGTTGCCATCGATGAGCTCCAAACTCTGGACAGTCTGGATGCCCATTTACCCGCAGGCTCAGATCCAAGACTCAGCCGCTTGATCCAAACGCTGATCCGACGTCCAAAAGTGAGTTACTCACTGACCGAGTTAGCCGAAATGGGCGGCGCGAGTGTGAGAACGATTGAGCGACTATTCAAAGCTGAAACTGGGCTTACTTATCGACAATGGCGACAAAGATTTCGTTTGTTAAATTCGCTTGAGAGCTTAAGCCAAGGGGAGAGCACGACTATGGTGGCCCATAGTTTAGGTTATTTGAGTGTCAGCAGTTTCAGTGCCGCCTTTAAAATGCAATTTGGTTGCACGCCGCAAGATTACCCGCAGCATAAGCCTATGAAAAGCGGGCGCTAAATCAGGCATCATAAAACCGTCTATAAAAAGCTAGAACAACATCTAGGATGCTGTTCTAGCCTGCAATTTATCAAAGTATCGTTAAGCTAATGCGCTATTTTAATTGGCTATTTCAACTTGTCATTTCAATGCCGCTGGGACGATAGGGTAATAATCCCAGACTTGGCCATCGGTCATTGAGCGCACCAGTTTGATGTATTCGGCATGGGTCCAGGCAAGCGGTGTGGCAGAGTTGGTGCCTTGTCCGAGTTGGTAATGATAGCGGGTGGCATCGCCGACACCGTCCCACGCTTGCTCGGGTAACATCATGCCCGCATTCGCAAAGGTTTCCATGCCTTGCACATAGGTGTTGATCAACTGCTGCTTGGTTTGCTGCGCGTTATTGCCTGTTAGCTCGCCTTTTGCTTGGGCGAGTGCTAATTCAAAATGACCACGCTCGCCGGTGAAGAAGGGCCAGACTCGGCCGCGTTGATCGGCGCTGTTGCTGCCAGATTCCGCATAGTTTTTGCCAGTAACCGTATCCTCGCCGTAACCGTCGTTGCCATAACGTCTAAAGCCTGGGATAGTACTGCCATCTTTGGCGGTAAACTCGTATTTTATGCGTAGATTTGGTTCAAGCTCTGTATTATCAATCAGTTGAAGGCTTTGCTTGATGAGCTTGTCAGTTGCACCGCGCACGCCATAACGCACTAGTTCTAAAAATCCGCCATCGAGGATCTGACGTTGATCTAAACCTTGCTTACCGTTATTTGCCGCCAGTGTATCGCGAGTATTTGGCTTTCCATTCGGGCTTAAACGTAAATAGTAAGGCGCGCTGACGCCTGCGCTGTTTTTCAATAGCCCTTGGGTGGTGACTAAGTGTTTTTCTAAACTATTACTTAAGTCTTTGGCGGCGGTAAGATAACGGGCGCTTGAAGTAATATCTTTAGCTTCTTTGGCAATTTCACTCGCGGCAACAAGACCAGCGATCACGGCAGCCGTTGTTGAGGGGGAGTAACCCGCTTGTTCTTCCCAACGTTCTTGCTGAGTTTTAGGTGGGGTGATTTGGGTGTGATTCCAATCCAGATTGACCTCACCGCCACTGATCAAGAAGTCCGCTGCACCTTTGAGCATCTCTTGATACCAGTGACTGATCTCATCAGGGGTGAGTACACCCGCTTGCCAGAGTTTCCAGCCGAGCATGATAGGCATGGCGGTTTGATCGAGCTGCACGCCGACCCATTCGATTTGGCCATCCACATGGGTCTTTTGCAGGAACCAACCGGGCGTACCCGTAAAGCCAGGCGTCTTTTCGGTCACTTGCACTTTTTTCAGGTATTCGAAGGCCACTTTGGGCGTTTGCGTGTCACCCATGGCGAGGAATGCCATGGCGCATTGGTAAAAGTCGCGCGGCCATACCGCTTTATAGCCAGTGCTCGGCACGGCTGCCGAAACCGTATCGCCCCAAGGATTAGATAACGAGGCGATAAGTGCGCCCGCATAGGTTTTATCTTCCTGCGCTTTCAAGACCATAGCGCTGGTATACAGCAGCTTGCCGTTATCTGTGGTGTTGTTAGCCATGTTAGCGATGGCGGGCAGTGAGCTTAAGTAATCGTGCCAGCCTGTGTTGTAATTGCTGAGCACAGCATCATAACCTGCGGCCAAGCTGGCATCGGCATTGGCTAAACTCTGTGCTTCATCTTTACCAAAACCGATGGCGAGATTAAAAGTGACGGGTTTGGCTTTGATGAGCGTAGGGTAACTCGCGGTAAAGGCGATATTGCCAACGGTCGATTTATCTTGCGCACTGGTCGTTTGATAGGGCGTATCGAGTTTGCCGTTATCGGCCAAATCGGCTAGGCCATCGGAAACACCGACAAAGCCAGTCGTAGCCTGCACAAAATTCAGATCGGATTTTACCGTCATTACGCTACTGTCTTTGGCGGCGGTATAGGCCACCAGCGCCTGATTATTAGCATGAGTGTTGGCATGACTGTCAGTATGAGTGTCGATGCGGCCGATATCATTGGCGCCCGCATTGTCGATATGCGGATTGACATACAAATGCGGTGTAATGCCATCTTCAAAGGCGGTAAAGGTGACACGCATCATCAAAGTGTCGCGGTCGGGATCGGTAAAGATATGCTTTTCAATCTGATACTTACCTTCAACATCTTTATTGATAATTCTATAGGCAAGGGATTGCGGGCGACCATTAGCATCTGTATCTAAATATTCTATGCTGCTGATGGTGTTCTCTTTTTCGGTATCGACAAAGCCATTACCTGTGACCACAAATTGCAGTTCTTTGAGCTGCGCATTATGGATAAGACCATACATGGTTTCGGTTAAAATACCTTGGGCGAGGGAGAACCAAACGCGGCTAATGGGATTTTGCTTAGCATCTTGATATTGACCTTGGGTATAAGGCTCGTAAGACGTCCCAATACCAGTTTTACCCGAAAATGCCCAAGTCGGCGCTTTACCTGGTGCGCCGGGCGCAACCTGCTGCACACTTGGCGCTGCATTCACACTTGTGGCAGTTGTTGCTGAATTCGATGTGGGTGAACAGGCTGTGAACCCTATTGTCCCTAATAGACTTGCGGCGACGGCAAGCGCTAGGCGGCTGCGCTTTGTTAACGCTTGTGTGTGACGGTTTTGGTTGGTGTGCAGATCCTGCTGCGGCGTAGGACTCGATTCCATCTCGTTCTCCCCAAATAATGGTTTTATTTTTATAGTGATTGAATTGATAAAGATATTTTATGCTGCTGTGATTAGCCAAATGACTGAATTCACCGCATGCTTAACATGCATTGCTGCATGTCCCCTAATGTGTATCGCTGTTATAAAGAGCTAACTTTTATTCGTTAATTTGCTTGTGGCTTTCGTGATTGAGTGGGTCTTGCGGTTCATCGCTGCACTTTGATTATTTGAGTTATTTTGTTCGACAATGTCTTGGTCGACAAATAATACGGCAATGCCTGCACACATCATCAAGACGCCACCTGTGATCAGTGCATAAATAGGTTGACCATCGAACAGACCATTGAGCACTAAACCCAGCACACTGGCGGCAAGAAGCTGCGGGATGACGATGAAGAAGTTAAAAATCCCCATGTAAACGCCCATTTTTTGCGGGGGTAACATGCCCGACAACATGGCGTAGGGCACAGATAAAATTGACGCCCACGCGATACCGACACCTATCATAGGCAGCCATAACAGGCTTGGGTCTTTAATAAAAAAGAAACTAATCAAACCTATACCACCACAGAACATATTGACTGTGTGGGTCAGCTTGATGCCAATATGCTTAGCCAGCATAGGAATAAAAATCGCCGCAATGGCGGCAAAACCATTGTAAGAGGCGAACAGTACGCCGACCCAATCTGCGCCGTCGTTATAAGCTTGGGACAACACATCGCTGCTGCCAAAATGGTAAGACGTCACGGCGGCTGTGGTGTAAATCCACATGGCAAACAGTGCGAACCAAGAGAAAAACTGCACGATCGCCAGTTGATGCATGGCTTTGGGCATATGGAACAAGTCATCGACCACGCTAAATACCATGCCGAGCTTATTGCGTTCAGCGGGTTGTGAATTGCCCAAACGCAGCGCGCAATACAGTTGTAATGGGCCAAAGGCGAAAATCCCTAAGCTCAAAATATACAGTTGCTTGTCTAAATCCTGCGCCCAAATAGTGAAGGTGAGCAGGGCGCCGAGACCCATCCACACGAAGGAGGCAAATTGATAATCCTTGCGGGTACGAGTGCGGGCTAAGGTTTGATCTTCAGCATTGACTTGTTTTGCGTTAAAGCTGGCTAATTCTTCAGGGGAATATTCTCTTGACGATACGACAGTCCAAGTGACCGCGAGCAATAATACTGTGCCGCCAAAATAGAAGGCATAACGCACTGAATCGGCAATTTCACCCGCTGGTGCAGTATTCGCAACATCAAAAAAGTGAGTCAAAATATAGGGTAAGGCCGAAGCGACCACAGCGCCAATACCGATGAAAAAGCTTTGCATGGCATAGCCTTGGGTACGCTGGCTTTTCGGTAAATTGTCACCGACGAAGGCGCGAAACGGCTCCATGGCGATGTTGATCGAGGCATCCATAATCCATAACATGCCTGCGGCAATCCACAGGGTAGGCGAGTGCGGCATGATAAAAATGGCAAGGGTAGTAAAAATCGCGCCAATCAAAAAATAGGGGCGGCGACGGCCAAGGCGTCCCCAGGTGTTATCACTCAAATAACCAATAATAGGTTGAACCAATAAACCCGTTAGCGGCGCGGCAATCCACAGTATGGGGATTTCATCGATAGAAGCCCCCAAGGTTTGAAAAATGCGGCTGACGTTGGCATTTTGCAGGGCAAACCCAAATTGAATACCTAAAAAACCGAAACACATATTAAAAATTTGCCAGAAACTCAGCTCAGGTTGTTGCTTGAAGGCATACGGCAACTGAGGCGCTGCGGCTTGATGAGGATCTTGCTGGTGATTCGAAGACATTGAACTTCCTTTCTGTTGCCGGCAGTCGTTCTGCCTTGAGTGCTTATTGTTTTAATTGTTTTGCCTAGCAATGGATTGGCACTGTACTTTGCTTTTATGTGGTCAGCTATTTCATCACAGCCAAGAGCATACAATAAAAGCTAATAGTCAGATTCATGGCTTATTCATGGTAGTTTCGCGCATGCCATGAATGAGTGTACTCTGTGAAAAAATGGCGAATATACTCCTCCCTCAGAAGTATATTCGCCGATAAATTCATTTCAAATTTGGACCTAACACCTTAATTCAAAGGGGTTAGCCCAAGTGAGTGGCCTAAAGCCAGTCAGCAGAAAGAACTTAAGCCTGATAGCAATCCTTGTATGTAACCCTATCAGAAACGACCTCACAGATTTCAAACCCCACAAGCAGAGGGTGAAACTAGCGGATTTATAGTAGCCTCGGCGTAGATTTTTGCACAACTGCTTACATACGTATTCATCATGGGTTAGTAACTGGGTGGAAACATAGGTGTAACGCATTTGGACTGTTTATCAATAGTCATAGGCTTGCTGGAATGCTCAAATAACTCTCTAATCTTGTTAGAATACTTGATGATCAGTCATTGCATTATTTTTTAGAAAAAAGGGTATTGTTATTGCGGATGTTAACTGAGTGATAAAATCAACCGCAGCATAACTGACGGCGAGTTCAATGCACTTAATAAGAGTCAGGATGCAATAAATATCCAGTACGGATGCCGATAGCTTGACTCGAAAGTCGCGCACTCTGCACTATGATAATAGCCAGCCTAGATATGGTGGGATCAGATAGGTACTTAGCTTATGATGATCGCCAGATTAAGCGTTTTTCGTTCGATTATTTTAAATTTTTTCAGTTGATTAAAGGAACCCTATGTTTGTTGTCTCGCTTACCTATAAAAAGCCAATTGCAGAAGTGGAGTTACATTTAGCCGCCCATATTGCTTATCTTGATCAGTATTATGCCGCAGGGACTTTTGTCGCCTCGGGTCGCAAAGTGCCACGTACTGGTGGCGTCATCCTCGCCAAGGCTGAAAGTCGCGCGGCGCTAGAGGCTATTTTGCAGCAAGATCCTTTCTGCATTGCCGATGTCGCTGAGTTTGAGGTGATAGAGTTTGTGCCGACTAAAACGGCGCCAGGGTTAGAGCCGTTGCTTGAAGTGATTTAACCTACATCTTTGTTTGAAAATTATTCCGTGTACTTGGTTATAACAGGCTTGGCGGGTTGGGGGGACATAGAGTTCCCCCCCATTTGGATGTTAGTCGGTGTTTATGCTGTTTTCGGGGCGAACTTTTCCGATATTCTGCGACCTAGTTTGGTATTATGCCGTTTTCCCTCTTGAAACCTTACGCAGGTTTCCGCTGCGCGAGTCCCGCTTTTTATGTCTATTCAAACGCTGTTATCGACGGCTCTGGCGAAACGCCATGATTTTTTACAACAAGCAGAACAGGATCAAACCGATTGTTTTCGGGTGTTCCATGGCACAGTCGAAGGCGTCAGTGGCTTGAATATCGACCGTTATGGCGATACTTGGCTAGTGCAGAGTTTTCATCAGACCTTAACCGACGAAGAGTTAGCCGATGTGAGCGCTGTTTTGCTGCAACAGGCCGATTTGCCGATTGTGTATAACGACCGCTCATTAGGTAATTCCCGCGTATTGAACGCGTTATCTCCCGCACTGGCAGATATTGCGAATTCTGAGCGAGTTATGCAGGAAAATGGCATCAAGTTCAGCACTAAACTGCGCCACGAAGGACAAGATCCGCTGTTATTCCTCGATATGCGTATTGGCCGCGAATATGTACGGGCACACAGCCAAGATAAAACTGTGCTGAATTTGTTTTCCTACACCTGCGGCATTGGTACTGCGGCAGCCATCGGCGGCGCGACTCAGGTGATGAATGTTGATTTTTCTTCCTTTGCTTTAGCGACGGGCAAAGCGAATGCGGCGTTAAATCAGGTGTCGAATGTATGTGAGTTTGTGCAGAGTGATGCGTTTCCGGCATTGCGCCAATTGGCAGGCTTGAGTGTGGGAGGGCGTCGCAATCAAAAATTACCGAGTTATCCCAAATTGGCGCAAACCCAGTTTGATCTGGTGTTCCTCGATCCGCCGCGTTATGCCAAGAGTGCTTTTGGTATTGTCGATTTGGTTAATGATTATCAAGGTTTGTTCAAGCCCGCATTAATGGCGACGAAAGTCGGTGGCACTATCGTTTGCTGTAACAATGTGGCGAAAGTCGAGCGCCAAGCATGGTTTGACAGTTTAGTGCGCTGCGTTGAAAAACAAGGCCGTACAGTCACTACGCACACTTGGCTCGATCCCCATGAGGATTTCCCTTCGTTCGATGACAATCATCCACTTAAAATAGTGGCACTGACATTAAACTAATTGGGTCACAGTAAACACAAAGGGCGCTTTTTAGCTCCCTTTGTTTATAGCGACTTTGTTGCTCGCAACAAAGTCGTTAAAGCACTTTATTAAAGCACTTTGAACCTTATTGCCGTGCCGCCACTGCTGGCGAGTGAGAGGTTTAGGCTATCTTTAGCACTCACCTCTTTTGTTTCTATCACATAATCATAGGGGTTGGTTTTCCAATCGGCTTTTGCGCCATCGCGGTAAATTTGTGCTTGATAACGTTTATTCGGGGAGAGGAAATCCAGTTTGACCGTGACCGTGCGTGCGGTTTCATCCGTGAGTGCGCCTAAGTACCAATCACCTTGATCCTTCGCTTGGCGAGCAAAGACCACATAGTCACCGACTTCACCGGCCAGCGCGACACTTTGATACCAATCTGTGGGCACATCGCGGATAAATTGGAAGGCATCTAAGTGCTTTTCATAATTGCGCGGCAGATCCGCTGCCATTTGGATTGGGCTATAGAGCACAACGTACAAGGCGAGCTGTTTGGTCAATGTGGTTTGCACACGATTTTCAGCATCCAACCCCTTGGGCGCTAAGTCAAAAATTCCTGGGGTAAAGTCCATTGGACCCGCAAGCATGCGGGTAAAGGGTAACATGGCCGTGTGTTCAGTGCTGTTTGGTGGGCTCCCCCAAGCATTGTACTCTTGGCCGCGGGCACCTTCGCGGGAGATCCAGTTCGGATAGGTTCGGCGCTGGCCTGTGTCTTTGATCGGCTCGTGGGTATTGATACTGATGTGGTGTTTCGCTGCTTCAGCGACATTGTGCAAATACTCACCGACCATAAATTGGCCGTCGTGCCACTCGTGACGGGTAATGCCTTTGTCATCTATGCGCTTGATCTGGCCACCATCGGCGACATAGCCCGTCTTGACTTGAGTAACACCATGCTGCTCATACAGAGTGAAGGCATCAGCCATTTGCTCGCGATAATGCGTGACTGAACCTGCGGTTTCATGGTGGCCGATTAAACGTACATTTTGTTTTGCTCCGTAGGCTGTGATGGCGGGCAGATCGAAATCAGCATAGGCCTTGGTAAAGCTAAATTGATCGCCGTTGTGGAACCAGTCGCCGTCCCAACCTTCATTCCAACCTTCTACCAGTACACCATCAAACTGATATTTGGCGGCAAAATCCATATAACGCTTTGTTTCACTGGTGGTTGCGCCATGGGTTGGGCCCGAGCCCCAGGTATTTTCGTTTAAGTGCATTCCCCACCAAATACCGACGTATTTCCCTGGTTTTACCCAAGTAACATCGCCGAGTTTATTGGGTTCATTGAGGTTTAGGATGAGGTGCGAATTGAGTAGCCCAGTTGCTTTGTCGGCAATTTGAATGGTGCGCCATGGCGTATAAAAACCCACTTGGGTTTTGACGCGAATACCGTCGGACCAAGGCGTGAGATCGGCCTTAAGTTTGCCATCGCGCTGTTGATCTAAGGTCATGGCGGCAAAGTCCACCAAGGCGGCTTCGTGGATACTTAAGTGCGTACCGTCTGCGAGTTTAAAGGTGAAGGGGGTATGGGCTCTATCGACGTCTTTAAGCGCTGTGGTGCGATATAAATATTCGTAGCGATTCCAGCCGCGGGCAGGGATCCACCATGCTGTGGCTTTAGCGCTATTGCCGACATTGAACTCGGTTAACTCGTTAGTGATTAATAGCGGCGAATTGGCGGGCAGGGCAGCTTGTGGGGCTAAGTGATAGCGAAAGCCAATCCCATCGTCAAAGGCTTTAAATTCGATTTCGAGTTGCACCTTGCCATTACTTAATACAGCAGTCAGTTGATTGTGTTGATCGCGGATCCATTCCTGTTCGCCCCAAGGTTGTTGCCACTTTTCATCAGCACTTTTTTTATCGCTGCTTTTTATCTGTAATCCTTGACCGAGTTCGCCAAGGGATTGAAAAACTAAGCCTAAGCGGCTCGGTTCTATGACTGTTTTACCGCGAAAATCAATTTTATATTCGGGGCGGCCGGTATCATCACTCAAGCTGATTTGAATTTGTTGGTTGGGTGAGCTGACGGTAACGGTTTTGGCAAATACGTTGGCACTAAAAAGACTCGTGACCGCAAGGGCGAGGGCTGTAGGGCTTAATAGCGCTTGCGATAGCTTTTGGTACGATGAGCTCTGGCGAGTGTGGCTGTTTGTTAAGTGACGGGCAGTTAAGTCGCTGCGAGTAAACTGAATAGGGTTGGTCTTGATGAACATTCCTTGATCCTTATTTTTATAATGAATGTGACTCACAGCATGCTAGTGGCGATGGCTTTTTAACCGCAACGGCCTGCATACGTATTCACCACATTAAGGCGTGGCGTAACAGACGTGACGTGAAGCACTGCGAGGGCACGAACAAAAGATGTGGTTTGCTTTTGACTCGAGTAAACTGCGCGCTTTCTTTTTTCTTAAAAGTGCAGGGCAAAGTGCGATTTATAGTGGGATTAACAGCATTAAAAGCCGCAGTAGTAAGGTCAAACCGTGAAAATTAGCCAACGTTTACAACAGATAAACAGCATGATCACAGGTTATTACGATCATATTTGGGATTGCTGCTGCGATCATGGTTTGCTTGGTATGCTGTTGCTAGAAAGGAGCGCTGCCCGCCACGTACATTTTGTTGATTGTGTCCCTTCGCTAATGCAGGCGCTTGAACTGCGTTTACAACGTTTCTTTCCCGCTGACATATCAGGCCTTAATCCACACTTAGATCCAAACTTAAACCCAGACATAGACCCCAATTTAAGTCGTCATAGTCAGTGGCAAGTGCATTGCCTTGATGTCGCGACTTTACCGCTCGCGCAAACCAGTGACAATGATAAACAGTTGATTATCATCGCTGGCGTGGGTGGTGAATTGCTGGTGGAATTAGTGCGGGCAATTCTAGCCAAACACCCACTGCGGCCCCTCGAATTTATTTTGTGTCCCGTGCATCATAATTACTATGTCAGGCAATCACTTTCGGCCTTAGGGCTAGGGCTTAAGTCGGAACACTTATTGGAAGAGAATCAACGTTTCTACGAAATCCTCCATGTCAGTACAATCGCTGCTCCAAATGGTCTATCTATCACTGCTACGGGGTCGTTAATGTGGCAGACATTAGATGAAGCAAACCTGCCGCGAGCACAACGCTACCTGTCGCAGCTGATTGGCCATTACCAACGCATGCCGGCGCACAAGCAAACTCCTGAAATTATTCACGCCTATCAGCAGCAATTGGCCCAGCTCTTGAGTGAGTATGAGTGAGCTTGAATGTTCTTGAGCATTTTTGCCGCTTGGGGATTACGCTGAGAACTAAGATGAGAACCAAAGATGAGCACCAAAGATGAGGATCAGGCGAAAGAGATGATGCATCGCGATCTCGTTGTTAATATTATGGGCAAAACGATTTTAGCATAAACCGTTAACAATCAATCTTGTAATCGTTAAAATCTATTAATCACTCGGACTGGACTGAGTGTGATTATTGCCTCTGTGGCAGTTTTTGATCTGCATTTGGTGTATTTTCGTTTATGCTGCGACTCCTTTTCGGCAAATGGCTACGACGATGCGTTTATTGAGAACCACCCAAGATCCTGCGGTTAACCTACAGACGGCCCGCGTTTTTTATCGCAGAGCTGCCCGCGCGATAGTGTTATCGGGTGAAGATATTTTGCTACTTTATACCCAAAAATACCGCGACTATAGCTTACCCGGCGGCGGAATTGACGATGGCGAGAGTCTTGAAGATGGACTGATCCGCGAGCTACAGGAAGAAACCGGTGCCTTAGACATTCAAGTGTTAGCGCCCTTTGGTCGCTATGAAGAGTTTCGACCTTGGTACCGTGAAGGAGCGAATGTAGTGCACATGGAGTCATTCTGTTATGTATGCCGTATTGACATCACACTGGGTGAGCGTGGTTTAGGTGAGACTCGATTAGAAGCCCATGAGATTAAAAATGGCATGCGGCCTGAATGGCTTAATATTCATCAAGCTATCGCCCATAACGAAGATATTCAGCGCAATCATCCCCATAAAGGCCAATCAATAGAGCGTGAAACTTTTCTGCTAAAACAGATAGTATTGGAATGTTTTTAAATTTTACCATTTTTAAATCATAACTTTAATCTATGATTTTATTTCACGTCAAACTTAGTTGGCTTGGCTTGTTGGCGATCGAACACCGTTATTTTAACCTGATCTTTTAAGCGGATATGCTTCGAGTCTGTGCCTGAGTCTGTGGATGTTTAAGGCTATTTCTCACTCTTTTGCCGCAGCAAGGAAGGCAATGCAGATTATTTTATTGACCCACGAGCGCGAGTTAACCCGCAAAACGAATACTGGCCAACTCGCGTTAGCCGCATTTCCTGAAGAGGTGAAAAGCATCGTCTGGTCGAGAACGGCACCTGATAACGATTTAGTGGCTATGTTGGCATCGCAGCAGGCTAAACTGTTGTTTCCAGCAAGTGATACTGAGCCAGCGCTCTCGAACGCACAAACGTTATTAGCACCAGCGCAATCCACACTCATAGCAACACAACGAATGCCTAGCCAAGTGGTGATTTTAGATGCGACTTGGCAGGAGGCGCGTAAGATGCTGCGCCAGAGCCCCTATCTTAAAACTGCTGCACGAGTCAGTTTGCCGCCACTTATGCCTGAATCCGCCTTTATATTGCGGCGTAATCAGCAAGAAGGGGGCTTGTGCACTGTAGAATGCATTATTGGGCTTTGGCGCCAGTGTGGCAGAGCAGAACAAGCGACGCTATTAGCGTCACTGTTTACTGAATTGAATAGCCATACTTGATTGCGGTGTTTGAGAGAGCGTTCAAGAAAGTGCTTGAATAGATAATTAACGACTTTTAGCTTTGACTCACAGATAAATCAGAGCCAGTTAAATCACTATCAGTTAAATCATAGTCATTTAAATAACAGTCAGATAAATACACAGAAAGTGACTCATGGCACCGCCGAGCACAAACAAATGCCAAATGGCATGGTTGAATGGAATGCGTTTACCGACGTAGAACACAACTCCTAAGGTGTAAAATAACCCGCCTAAGATTAATAGATTAAAGCCTACCTCTGACATCGCCGCCGTTAAATCGCCCATCACAGTGACACATAGCCAACCCATAGCGAGATACAACACTAGGCTTAACTTTTTGAATTTGTGAATAAACAGTGTCTTAAATAGGATCCCACCAATTGCAAGCGACCAAATGGCCGTTAAAATCACTACCGATTGTGTCCCCTGTAGGCTTATCAGCATCAAAGGTGTGTAAGTCCCTGCAATTAAACAGTAAATAGCGCAGTGATCGGCGATCTTCAGTTTATGTTTCCAGCCTGAATGGCTAACACTGTGATATAACGTCGAGCATAGGAAAAGCACTATGATGCTCGCACCATAAATGGTTACGCCCGCAAGTTGAATTGGCGTTAGGTGATCTTGACCTTTAAGCAGCATGAGCACCAATGCCACAATCCCCGCAATGACACCTAGGCCATGGGATACACTGTTAGCGATCTCTTCTTTGATACTATATGGTCCAGATTTTACCGGGTTTTTAACTGTGTTTGGCTGTTCGGTAACACTTTGACTCGACATGGTAGATACACACTCGTAAACGATAATGACTGAGTCTATCAGTTAGAAAAATAAACCACCATATTTAAGCGTACACTTGTAAGCTTAAATTTGTGGTTGGCTTCTATTTTTCATCTTTTAGATTTTTAACGCCGTCTTGCACTCCCATCAGTGCATCGCATTGATGATGCTACTCGCTTCAAGACGTGAGATTTAACATTCAATTTAGCGCGATTATGATCCCAATTTCCAACCTTATTTGTCTTAACTGGCAAGTGACTTATCAAGCATTGGCGTAAGCACTGCGCTTGTCGCGTGTTGTATTCGCGTTGAACTTTACCCTGTTTGCCTCCTCTAATCTGCGTTGGGCACTCGCAAGTAAATGCAATCATTGGATAATTTGCTTTCAATATTCAGCAACTCGATATTGGATTGATATTGGATTGATATTGGATTTGAGTGTAATCGTTCCACGTTAAGCATCATTGAAATCAATGGATACTATACAAAACCTAAGGATGGATTTTGCCTTTTCAACATCAACCCAAGGCCGCGCCTTTATTGACAGCATCTCCTACAGCGATAGCGATTGGAGATGATGCCAATAGTGCTTTGCTGATTTCGGTCACATCGCCAGAAGGCGAGACTTTTATCGCCTTTGATCATCACCTCGGTGAACTGGATGCTGCTCAAACGCCTGTTTTTACCACTGATACGGAGCCATTAGCGTTCAATAGCGATGCAGGTCATTCAGCCTCTAAGCATGACATCAAAGGCATAGCTCAAGATAAAACCCAAGATTTGGTACTGCAAGAAATCCATGCTGAACATCAACATAAATTGGTTCCTGAGTCTGAATCCAAACCTGAACTGTCTAGGACAATACAAACTAGTGCTCAGGGATTGGGTACGGGATCAGTTTTGCGTGCTCGTCAGCCATATTTCAAAGAATTAAGTCTGCTATTTTTCGTACTCTTAGTGCATGTGTGTTTATTTTTACTTATCTGCATTTTGTGGCGCCCGCAGTTAAATCCCTTTGGATTGAAGGAAATAGAAAGCCGTGGCCCTAAAGTGGCAGCGATCAAGGCTTACTTTATTTATGCTCCCGCGGTAGAGAAAGCCGAAACCTCGGAGTCCGAAACTGAGATAAAGGCCGAGGATAAGACTGAAGCGACAAGTTTAGTTGAGCCTATACCAGTTCCCACACCTCCAACTCAAGTTAAGCCTCTGCCAATACTTGAAAAGGTCATGCCTGAAACAATAGCACCTGAAAAGGCCGTCTCTGAAAAAGTGGAAGCGGAAAAAGTAGAGCAGGGAAAAGTGAAGCCAGATACGGTTAAACCGGACATCAATCAATCGAACCAATCTCAATCAAAGAGAACTCAATCAAGTGCCCAAAGTGAAGTACAGCCCGCTGAAGTGACGGCAAAAAAACCAACTAATACGCTTGATACCACAGAAATAAAGCCGCAGCTTGGCGCTAAGAGTTTACCCGCAGCAGAAGGTGAGAGCACAATAGCGACAAGCTCAAGCATGAGTTTATTCACGCAGCAATATTTTGAACGTCAGCGCGAGCAAGCGCTCGATGATCTCGTCATTGAACAGGCCGATAAATTCACCCTGAAATCGAATATGAGTGAAATGAGCCCAGAGATGGAGGTGCTATTTGTCCCTAACGCCGATGATTTCGGTGGCACAACGAGTCTAGATTTACCCTTAGATCCAAATCGTATTGTGCGTAAAGGGGATACTTGTTATCGCGTGGTACAAGTCGGCACTCAAGTTAATCCTAACGCCGAAAATTTAGGTTTTCCCATTAACTGCAGTGGCAAAAAAATCAATCAAGCTATTGATGATGCCATTCAATCTCGATTAAATAAAATGATGCTCAAACCCCATCAATAGCTGCTTTCTTTTATGATCTATTTTCATGCTAATTATAGATTTTTTAGTTTAATTTTATTTAATCAATTAAAAACAATTAATTATGAATCTTTATTTTGGATTGGTGGTTAAGATTTTTAATTGCTTTTTTCCTTGTTTGTTGCTGCCGCTTCTGTCTATACTGCGCACTCATCTTGTCGGAGTGCCTCTTGGCTGAGACCGTTTATTCGGGATCCGTTGAACCTGATCAGGTTAAAACCTGCGAAGGAAACAAGCGTAATAACACACATTAAATCGCCAAAATAGACGGCTTGAACACCTGTTAACTCAGCAGTGTTTTAAGCCTTAATGTTTAGATTTAATTGTTATTGAGCAGGGTAACTCAATTTTTGAAGCCAGTGTTGGCCACAAAAGTTGATTGCCATGTCCAGCTATCAACAACTCAATTCTCCAGACAAGCAACTCCATTTTTTAACGTGAGATTGCTTATGTCCAGTTCAAACCCAAACCCAGCTGTAGCTGCCAGTGCGATAGAAATCACAGCGCTAGAATCGACAATCCCTAATAAATCGACTGAGTCTCGTCAATCAACAGTGCCTAAGGCGCCGAGTCGCCGCGAAACCCGTGCGCAGGCCCAAGCCTTTATCGATACGCTAGCGCCACTGCAACATCCTAATTCACAAAAGATTTATCTCGAGGGTTCCAGTGCCGATATTCGCGTTGGCATGCGGCAAATTCTGCAGACTGACACCCTGGTCGGCGGCACAGATGATGCGCCCATCATGGAAAAAAATCCGCCAATCCGCGTGTACGATTGCGCCGGACCTTATTCCGATCCTGAGGCCGACATCAATGTGCGTCTAGGCCTTGGTAAATTAAGACAAAACTGGATCCTAGCCCGCAACGACACAGAGCAATTATCCTGCGCGACCTCAGACTTTACCCAACAAAGACTCGCCGACGACGGTTTAGAGCATCTGCGTTTTGAGGCAGGCTCGAGTGCCATTGTCAGCCCACGCAGAGCGCTGCAGGGCAAACGAGTCAGTCAATTACACTATGCCCGTCAAGGGATTATCACGCCCGAAATGGAATATGTGGCGATCCGCGAGAACATGGCACTTGCGCAAGTACAGGATGAAATCCTCAATCGTAAAGCCAAGGGCGAAGCTTTTGGTGCCTTAGTCGGCGAACCGATTACCGCCGAATTTGTCCGCGCTGAAGTCGCCCGTGGCCGCGCGATTATTCCGCTGAATATTAACCATCCCGAAGCCGAACCTATGATCATCGGGCGTAACTTTCTGGTGAAAGTGAACGCCAATATCGGTAACTCGGCGGTGACCTCTTCCATCGAGGAAGAAGTGGAAAAGCTCGTCTGGTCTACCCGTTGGGGCGCAGATACGGTAATGGATTTATCCACAGGTCGTTATATCCATGAAACCCGCGAGTGGATCATCCGTAACTCGCCAGTGCCCATTGGCACAGTGCCGATTTATCAAGCGCTGGAGAAAGTAAACGGCGTGGCAGAGGATTTAACGTGGGAAGTGTTCCGCGATACCTTAATTGAACAAGCTGAGCAAGGTGTTGATTACTTTACGATTCATGCTGGTGTACTGCTACGTTATGTGCCGATGACGGCTAAACGCGTTACTGGGATCGTTTCCCGCGGCGGTTCAATCATGGCCAAATGGTGCCTGAGTCACCACAAAGAAAACTTCCTCTACAGTCATTTTCGTGAGATCTGTGAGCTTTGCGTCGCTTACGATGTATCCCTGTCTTTAGGCGATGGTATGCGTCCTGGATCGATTGCCGACGCTAATGATGCCGCCCAGTTTGCAGAGCTTGAAACCTTAGGTGAGCTAGTCAAAATCGCGTGGGAATACGACGTGCAAACCATTATCGAAGGACCGGGACATATCCCGATGCAGCTCATTAAAGAGAACATGGACAAGCAGTTAGTTCACTGCGACGAAGCGCCGTTTTACACCCTTGGCCCACAAATCACCGATATTGCACCTGGGTATGATCATTTCACCTCCGGCATAGGCGCGGCCATGATAGCTTGGTACGGCTGCGCTATGTTGTGTTATGTCACGCCAAAAGAACACTTAGGATTACCGAATAAACAAGATGTTAAGCAAGGTTTGATTGCTTATAAGATTGCCGCCCACGCCGCCGATGTGGCCAAAGGTCATCCGAGTGCGCAAATTCGTGATAATGCGCTGGCAAAGGCGCGGTTCGAATTCCGCTGGGAAGATCAATATAATTTAGGACTCGATCCTGAAACCGCGCGTGCTTATCACGATGAATCTTTACCGCAGGAATCCGCTAAAGTCGCGCATTTTTGCTCTATGTGCGGCCCTAAATTTTGTTCGATGAAAATCACCCAAGATGTTCGCGCCTATGCCGCTGGCTTAGAGGCGGCACAAGCGAAAGCGGAGCAAGTTGAAGCGGCTGCCCAAGCCATGCAAGTCACAATCAAGACGCCGCAGGATTTGGAAGCGGCAATGGCGCTAAAATCGGCACAATTTGCTGCCTCGGGCGCCGAGATCTATCACGTGAAAGACAAGCTTGTCGCCGAAGCTGAGGAAGCCTAATTATGCTGGGTATTCATGGGGGGAAATTGCCCATGAGTACCGAGCGTCCCGCGTTTGTTTGGACCATAGCCGGTTCAGACAGTGGCGGCGGTGCCGGTATTCAGGCGGACTTGGCAACGATTCAGGATTTGGGCTGTCACGGTTGCAGCGTGATCACCACAGTGACGGCGCAAAGCTCAGTGGCGGTCATTTTAGTTGAGCCCGTATCAGCGGCGATGTTAATGGCTCAGCTGACGACTCTACTTTCCGACTTGCCACCCAAAGCAATTAAAATCGGCTTACTGGCAGATCAAACTCAAGTGGCATTGCTGGCAGATTGGATCGCGAGTTTTAAAATCCACTATCCATCTGTGCCTGTGATTGTCGATCCTGTGATGGTCGCCAGTTGTGGCGATGCATTCGCAGTAGATAACTGTCAGGATATAAAAAGTACGGCTAAATCAGCCTTAGATTTTTATCCTTTCAAAGGTTTAATCGAACTTATCACGCCCAATGTGCTTGAACTTGGGCGGTTAACTAACAGTGATGTTTCGACCAAATCGCAGTTCGTTGCTGCAGCACAGGCTTTATCCCAGAGTTTAGATTGCAGTGTGTTCGCTAAAGGGGGCGATGTAAGCTTTGGCAGCACTGATATTCTTGATGATACTCATGTTCAAACTCAGGCTAACGTTCATGTTAGCACTCTCGATAGCAACGGCTGGGATTTTGAGCTTGCCGAGGATTATCTGGTTTGCCATCACGTGCGCGCGAGCTCTGAGCTGCATCAAAATGGGCGTTTCTGGTTGGCAAGCCCGCGGGTTAATACCCGTCATAACCATGGTAGCGGCTGCACTTTGTCATCGGCTATTGCCGCCGTGTTAGCGCAAGGTTTTGTATTGCAAGATGCGGTGGTGGTTGCCAAAGCCTACGTGAGTCAAGGCTTAAGCGCGGCGATTGGTTTAGGGCAAGGTCCAGGGCCGTTGGCCCGTACGGGGTGGCCCAATGACTTGTCCCGCTATGCCAAGATAAAATTGTGTGATGGTAATTTTATTAGTTATCACCTCAACCAACATCTTGATGTTGGTAATGACTTAGTTGCAACAGTTTTTTCCGCAACAGATCAGGCAACCGCTCAGGTAAGAATAACTTCGACGCCAGCTCAATACATCTCATCCCACGGTTTTAAAGTGCTCGATGCCGATCTTGGTGTTTATCCCGTGGTGAGTGACTTAATCATGCTGGAAAGTTTGTTAGTTGCGGGTGTTAAAACCGTGCAGTTACGGATAAAAACCGATACCAGCGGGTCAACTGCTGCAGGGTTAGCAGGATACCAGCGAGATAAATCTGCGCTAGGCAAGTCTGAGTCAGGTAAATTTGAGTTGGTTGGCTCTGAATTAGAAGCACAAATTCAAACGGCCATTGCCTTAGGTAAGCATTTTAATGCGCAGCTTTTTATCAATGATCACTGGCAGTTAGCGATAAAATACCATGCCTTTGGGGTACATTTAGGCCAAGAAGATCTCGCCGTTACCGACTTAGCGGCCATTCAAGCCGCGGGGCTCGCGTTAGGTCTATCCACCCACAGTTATTTCGAGTTGTTATTGGCGCATCAATACTCGCCATCCTACATAGCGCTTGGGCATATATTCCCAACCACGACGAAGCAAATGCCTTCAGCGCCCCAAGGGCTCGCAAAACTTAAGCACTATGTGGCGTTACTCCAAGACCATTATCCCTTGGTCGCCATTGGCGGCATCGACTTAGATAATCTGGCAAAGGTGAAAGCCACTGGGGTGGGCAATATTGCTGTGGTGCGCGCAATAACGAAAGCTAAGGATCCAGTCGCAGCGTTTGCAGAGCTGAGCCAAGCTTGGGAGCAATGTAGCTTGTCTGAAGAACTGGCTGTAAAGCATGAGGTTGCTAAGCATGAGTAAAAACCAACCGCTTGCTCACGCAGAGGTTCTTTGCGACGGTACACAAAGCGCTCATACACTAAGTGATGCCAATTTCATCCGTTATTCTCGGCAAGTCTTATTGCCAGAAGTGGGTGAGGCCGGACAATTACTACTGGCCGACGCCAGCGTTGTTATTGTAGGGCTTGGCGGTTTAGGGCAATTGGCGGCGCAGTATCTGGCCTGTGCAGGCATTGGCTACTTGACCTTAATCGACATGGATAAGGTTGAAGTATCGAATCTACCAAGACAATTGCTATTCAACGATGCCGACATTGGACTCAATAAGGCGCGAGTTGCCAAGCAAAAGCTCAAAGGCTTAGCGCCGCAGTGCACTGTTACTGCCCATGAAACAGTATTTAGTGCTGAGACATCAGCTCATCACTTCGCTGAGGTTTTACAATTAAAACAACAGGGTAAAAGAGTGCTCGTGCTTGACTGCACCGATAACTTTGCGACTCGCCAATCCATTAATCGCTGCTGTATCGAAGCTACTTTGCCTTTAGTTAGTGCGTCAATCGCAGCATTTAGCGGCCAATTGTTTGCGGTCGATCAAATGCAGCTCCCCTCTGGCGGTTGTTATCACTGTATTTTCCCCGCACAGACGAGAGTGTCGCAGAGCTGCAGTACCCAAGGCGTACTCGGCCCCAGCGTAGGCGTGATGGCGTCAATGCAATCTTTGGTGGCTATGCAACTCTTGCTGAGTGTGAATAGCGGTGGTGATGAACCGAAAAATGCCTTGTTGGGGCGTTTTTGGCGCTTTGACGCTAAATCACTTGCGTGGACTGCTGCTGTATTAACGCGGGATCCCCACTGTGACGTGTGTGGTCCCAAAGGGGCTTATCTATCATCAAATAAAGATAGTCTTGAGGTTTGATATGATTTTAATTCACATAAACAATATCCCGCAGTCGTTATCTGAACCGACGTCACTCGCGGCTGTGATCCTCGCACAAAATATTGCCCTCGATTCAGTTGCTATCGTGTTGAATGCTGAGGTCGTTCCGCGCAATCGCTGGCAATCTATTCTCTGCCAACATGAAGATAAATTAGAACTTTTCTCAGCTGTAGCGGGAGGCTAGTATGTTAAAGATTGCCGATGTGGAGTTTGAGTCGCGTTTATTTACTGGGACGGGAAAGTTCAGCAATAGCCAAGTGATGATCGAGGCGATAATGGCTTCAAAATCGCAGTTAGTGACAGTTGCGATGAAAAGAATTGATTTTAAAATGGGGCTTGATGATTTACTCACGCCGTTACGTCAAGCGGGTGTCCGGCTATTGCCTAACACTTCGGGGGCGAGAAACGCCAAGGAAGCGGTGTTTGCGGCTGAGCTTGCCCGTGAAATGCTGGGAACTCATTGGATTAAGCTCGAAATCCACCCCGATCCTAAGTACCTGATGCCCGATGCAATTGAAACCTTAGCAGCGGCCAAGATTCTCTGTGATAAAGGTTTTATCGTGATGCCCTATGTGCATGCCGATCCTGTGCTGTGCTGTCGCTTGGAAGAGGTGGGCTGCGCTGCGGTTATGCCATTGGCGAGTCCGATTGGCAGTAATCAGGGTTTAGTCACTGAAAGCTTTTTAAAAATCATCATAGAGCAGTCGCGGGTGCCAGTGGTGATCGATGCCGGCATTGGCGCGCCTTCACAGGCTGTGCGGGCAATGGAGCTGGGCGCCGATGCGGTGCTCGTCAACACCGCCATCGCCAGCAGCGCGTCGCCGATAGTGATGGCCGAGTGCTTTAAGGATGCGGTGCAATGCGGTAGACGGGCGTTTGAAGCTGGGCTTGGCCGAGTACAAACGGGCGCGGTACAGACCAGTCCTCTGACAGGATTTTTAAACCAATGAGTTTTGTAGCGGAATTTGCCAAAATCCCACGGGATAAACTGTTACTCGATTTGTATTCTTGCACAGCCCAAGATGTCGAGCGGGCGTTAGTGAGTCCAGCAGGGGATTTACGCAGCTTACTGGCCTTGTTATCACCTGCGGCAGAGCCTTATATCGAAACCATGGCGCAGCAATCTGCGGCGCTTACGCGGCAGCGATTTGGCGCGAATCTTGGCATGTATTTACCGCTATATGTCTCGAATCTGTGCGCTAATGAATGTGATTACTGTGGTTTTAGCATGAGTAACAAACTCAAACGCAAGACCTTGAATGAACAGGAGTTGATGGCTGAAATAGCTATTATCAAAGGCAGAGGTTTTGATTCTATTTTACTGGTGTCGGGTGAGCATGAAACTAAGGTCGGCATCGATTATTTTAAGCAAATGTTGCCGTTGGTAAAGCAGCAATTTAGCCATGTGGCGATGGAGGTCCAACCCATGAGTGAGGACCATTATCGCCAGTTAGTCGCGCTAGGTTTAGATGCTGTGATGATTTATCAGGAGACCTATCAGCCCGAGACTTATGCTCGTCACCATTCCCGAGGTAAAAAAATGGATTTTGCCTATCGCTTAGCAACACCGGATAGAGTTGCGGCGGCGGGGGGGGATAAAATTGGTCTTGGGGTATTACTGGGGCTGGATGATTGGCGTTTAGATGCGTTAATGATGGGATATCATCTTGACTATTTAGAGCGTCGCTATTGGCGCACTCGCTTTAGTATTTCGCTGCCAAGGTTAAGGCCTTGTACTGGCGGGATCACCCCAAAAGTTATGCTATCGGATTTAGGTTTAGTGCAAATGATTTGTGCATTTAGACTTTTTAATCATCAGCTTGATATCAGTATGTCGACAAGGGAAAGCCCTGAGCTGAGGGATAATCTTTTGCCACTTGGAATTACTCAAATCAGTGCGGGTAGTTCGACACAACCGGGCGGCTATCAAGCACCCGACAGTCAACTCGATCAATTTGAGATAAGCGATGATCGCAGCGTCGAGCAAGTCATCGAACAGATGCAACTGCAGGGTTTTAATCCCGTATTTAAGGATTGGGAAGCCAATTGGATCACAGGATAAATAAGACCATAAATAAATGGTGAGAATGCGGATAAAACCTGTACTTTTGCAGGTGATTGGTCAATAATTGACCCATTAATCACAGCGTGCAGGAATACCGTTATGCAAATCCAATCTGCTTATTCATCCGGTCTGCAAGGCTTGCAAAGTGCTCAATCTGGGCTCACTCAAGCAACAATAGATGTGGCTAAACCTACACCGACTCAAAGTGCGACTCCGGCTGAATCTACAAGAGATGTTGCGCAGCCTGATAAAACCTCGGCATTACTTACCGCTAATGAGTCATTAAGACAAGGGGAAGCGTCAACAGAAGTGATTGAAACTGATTCTGAAACGATAGGTTCGATCATTAATATTAAGGTGTAAATATCATGTCGGTTGTGGCGCTATCACTTAAGGTTGGAGCGCCATCCTCTTCATTTTCGGCACATGATAAGATGCTCAGCTCGAATCTAAGCCAGACTCAAAGCCAGAGCCTAAACCAGAGTCACGCTAATAGCACTTATCAAGGAGCCAGCGCTCACACTGCAGGCTCCGCAAAAATTGAAGCGAGTGGTGTCCATGAACTACAGGTTACTGGAACTTCATTTGCTCCAGTTCAAGCCACGCCTATTACTTCATTAGCTGCTAACGTTTCCCAATCTCTCCACTCATCACCGAATGTGTCTTTTGCTGCTTCTAGTGCTGTTTCATCAACTGCAGCACCTGTACTTCCTGTACTGAATGGTGCAAGCCAAGCACTCGAGGTCGCTCCTTTTTCCGTACCAACGCCAAGGAGCAATCCTCAGGTAAATACGTTAAATGATCGAGCTAGCTTACATGCCGATGCGAGTTTTAGTTTGTTAACAGGACCAAGATCCATTTCTGGTGTACGCGGGGGACAGATTGCGACACCTATTTCTACTCAGGTATTTTCGCCCGTCGCGGGTACGAGTAATAGCGGACTTGGGGTAAATTCCTTGGCTACAATAAGTCCAAATCTCAGTGTAACGAGCAATATTCCCGTTGATATTTTTACGCCTCTGAGTCCATCAATTGGCACTAGGGGTACTTATATTCCTGCTTTCAATCCATCTAGCACGGGTGATGTTTCTCCAATAATGCCTGATTTAGCGGCAGTGTTTGGGCCACAAACTGTCTTTACTGGATCTGCGTTAGTTGATCCCACTACGACCGATTCTGCAATCAACAGTTCTGTAAATAAGAGTGCTGTAAATAAGAGTATAGCAACGAGTGCAGGGCCTGTTGGTCAGTCAAACTCTACGCAAGCCACAGATCAATCCGCTAGCAATGATGTTGCTCGACCGACTGTGTTAGAACTATTTACTCAAGTTTTCGGTGAAGCTCAGGCTCAAGCTAGTCCTGTAGATGCTCCTGCGACAGCGTCTAACCCAGATGATAGTCAACAAGTCTTAGCTGCTGTCTTTGCCCCAAATGATAATCAGCTTGAAAAGCAAGTACAGGAAGAAGAATCGCGGAAACAGCAAATAGCAGCAGCGGAAGAGGCAAAGCAACAATCACTGGTTCAACAGGCTCAAGAACAAGAGATACAAGCCCAAGAAAAAGTGCAGGCTCAACAGCAACAGCAAGTCGATGAACTTAAAACTCGAGATTCAGAGGTTAAAGCCCATGAGCATGCCCACGCAACCGTCGGAGGACAATACGCTCAGAGCCCGAGTTTTAAGTATGAAAAGGGTGCTGATGGCCAACGTTACGCCACCGATGGCGAAGTGCAGATTGATGTCTCTCCAGTGGGAGGCGACCCGCTTGCAACGATAAACAAAATGAAGCAAGTTTATGCCGCAGCAATGGCTCCTGTTGACCCGTCATCAGCGGATATCCGTGTTGCCGCGGAAGCCTTGCAAAAAATGAATGAAGCTAAGGTGATGCTGGCAGAGGAGCGACAAAAACAAATTGTTGACTTGCAAACGGCTCAAACATTAATAGACGCAGATGCACAAATCAAAGAGTTGCCACCGTTAGAAAAACATACACCTGTAGTGACGGGAGACGTTGATGAGTCCGGTAATATTGCTCAGCCCCAAGAGGCTGTATTCACCCCCGCCTCTACTGCGCTTGATAAGCTAAAACAAGCGATCGAGGCGCAAACGGTCAACACGAGAGTCATTGATACGGGTTCGAAAACCTCTTCTGATATCAGTGACTCAGTCACTACATTGACCACAGTGGAAACGATTGAGCCACCGACCGCAACTTTAGCATTTGGAGAAGCTTCAACTTCAGCGGATTTAGCGACGGGTTTTATTTCAAGATCCGATAGTGCTGCAAGCCGTTATTATGTCGCGGTTGCACAAGCCAGTGCTGGACCTTCAGTTCGTGTCGATATGACGTCGCAAGCCAATATTCAGCCTTCTTATCTGGCATCTTCAAATGATCTGCTTAGCAATTTGCAATCTACGGATGTTTTGTCCGCAAACGATGTAAATGAGCAGTCTTCAAATATCAGTGCTAGCGCGAATTCGAATGTGTCTTTGCAGAGCAAGTTATATGTGGTAGATGACCTCTTGCAGGAGACAGGATTTATTCAGCCGCAATACTTGGGTTATCAACAAGCGCGCTATGTCGACTTTAGTGTGTAAGATTAGGTTTTAAGCTTTAACTATTTCCATGATTCGCTTTTCATTATCTTTTTCGAAACAACTTCTCAGCGCCACTAAGAACTAAGCATTTAATCAGCAGTTAGCACTTATCGTTTTGCTCACTCGAATTGATAACTCTTTTTGTATCTTGCTGTTAATGACTATTCGTCGTTTCAATTCCATGCTGTTTTAAAATCAAGGAAGCAAGCAGTTTTGATGCAGGCCCTTGTTGATCCCTATTAGGGATAACTAAGCTCAACATGATGCGACGTTTTTGGCTGCCCTCAAGGTGTAAACGTACTAGATTACCCGAAGCCAATTCTTCTTGGACTAAGAAAGAGGGGATCCAACAGAAACCAATACCTTGATTTAAAATGACTTTAGCTTCATGGAAGTTAGAGACTGTCCAGCGCTGCTCAGCTTTGAGCCAGCCTATGTCGATATTGGATTGCACGCCGGTATCTTTGATCACTAACTGTAAATATTGTGCCAGTAGTTTATCGTCTTCAATTGTGCCTAAGTCAGCGAGTGGGTGATTTGGATGACAGACGAGGTAGAGTTCTTGTTCACATAAGGGTTCGGATAAATACCCTTTAGGCGGCACCCCTGCACAGATAGCAATATCGACTTTACTCTGCTGAATGAGCTCTTGAGTGCCGGTGATCACTGAGTCCAGCATGATGATTCGAGTGCCACGACTATGGGGCAGAAACGCATTGAGGGCGCACACTAAGCTTTCCATCGGATAGATAATTTCACGGGCAATCGTGAGTGTCGGCTCCCACCCTTGTTCGAGATTACTCGCAAGTTGTTCTAACTCATTGACGGCTTGGGTGACATGCCGTGAGCGGCGCAGCAGCACTTCGCCCTGCGGGGTGAGATAGGCTTTACGGCCTTTGACTTCGAGTAGCTCGATACCTAACTGATGCTGTAATTTGGCAACGGCATGGTTAAGTGACGATTGACTCTTGTTGAGTTTTTCGGCCGCTTGGGCATAGCCGCCAAAATCGACCACCGCTTGCAAAATACGCCATTGTTCTAAGGTAGATTTAGCTCGAGTCATTATAATCTCAAAAAAACGATAGATTGAGGCTTATAGTGGCCACTTCTTACGACTTTTTCAATTAAATATCATAGAGTCAGTCATTCTCACGACATATAGATAGTTATGTCGCGCTAAGTTATTAAGGTGATAGAGAGGCTAATCATGACGATTTTCAGTGTTTGCGCCCGAGCGAGTCACAAACACATCCTAAGCATTCACACTTAAAACGCACAAGAACCTGTTGCGTCGAAAGCTTGATTGTTGGAATTGTCAGCATGTTCTGAAGCGGCGCTATTTGAAATTCTTTGGATCAGTGCAGCACTATTAACGGGGGCGCCAATGACCACTTTTAATTGGTCACTGAAGCTTAAAGCGTCTTCATTGATGACTAATACATTGAATAATTTGAGTTTGTCTCGGCAGTTGAATGTGGATTGATCTATCAGCCTGGCTAGCGATGCTTGCCAGAGTAATTGGTAGTAGAGCGGTCCTTCGTTGGCGATAGCATTAAAGCTGTAGGGATAATCCTTGGTTTGCGGCCAACCTTGGCCAAAGCTGGCACTAAACTCTGCAGCGAGATCGGGATAGACTTGTGAATTTGCGTCTTGGTAAAAGTTAACTGCAACCTTAGCTCGAAAAACTTTGAGCTGTTTCGAATAAGCTTTAGCTAATGTTTCACGCTCCTGTAAATAATCTTGTTCAAACTGCGGAAAGAGTTGATGCCGCAGCACTTCAGCTAACCAGAGACTCACTACAAAATAGCTATCCTGACTCTGCCCCATGGCATTGTTGAGGTAGAAATGACTCGCTTTAGCAAGGGAAGTGACAGCCTCTGCGATGGATTCGGTTAATTGCTCAATGTCTTTGTAGTTACTCAGCTGTGGTTTGAGATCCAACGCTTGTTGTCCAAATTGCTGGCCGAGTACACTTTGACGCAATGTCTGCTGTTGACTACCTTGCTGTGGATTTGGGTTATACGCCACATAGATTTCACCTAACAATCTTTGCTGGTGGTAGACCCTGACGATATGTGGCCGATTGGGATCGGCAGGTATTTTATCGACCTTAGCGGTTTCTATGGTCTCAAAGTGTAAACCAAACACTTGCAGATAAGTAAAGCTGCGACTCAAGACGTCAGAAGTTTGCCATGTCGGCCCCTTGGCTGATGCTTGTTGTGACAGGGTTCGTCCAATATCCCAGGGAGCCACTTGCAGATCTTGGGTTTGGCTATCAAGAAAAGCTTTGACTAATTCAGGGGACGATAACTGCTGCGAACTAAGCACTAATGCGCTGTAATCGGTAAAGCCTGCAGCAGTGGCGGCTTGTTGGCGCTGCTCAGCAATTCGCTCTAATGCCGTTTGATTGGTTTCACTGGCTCTGACTTGGTAGGCCTGCCATACATTTTGGCGACATACGGCGTTTTCCTGCGTCAGTAAGTAACTGACGATAGTGCCAGAAAAGTCGCTCTGCTTTGAATTGTCGGGCTTCGGCTCATCACTTTTATCACCTTTTTTATGCAGATGATGTTGCTGCTGAGTCGCTTCGGGTTGGCATTGGCTGTCATTGAAGGCAAGATTAAATTGCTGGCTGCCTAACCCTTGGCCTATGCTGGCTTGCGCTGTATGTAATTTCGCTTTTTCCTCGGCGCTCCAATGCTGTTGTAGTAACTGTTTAAGCTGTTGGCTCAGCAGTATTTGTTCTGCATTGCCTTGGGCTAAGGCGTAGGCGAGTTGGCTCAATTCAGTTTGGCTGAGAAGTTGCGATAGGGTGTCGGCGAGGTGTAGCTGGCATTGCAGTAGACCCTCGCGTTCCTCACTCGGTAAGTTAAACCCACGGTAATAGTTGAGCCTGTCGTTGATATTATTAAGCCCTAACATCTGTTGCTCAAAAATAAGCGCGCGCTGGGCCAAGGTTAATTCAGACGCAGTTAAACGCGCATTGGCGAACACAGTCGCGAGATCAATACTTGGCAAACGCAGGCATTGTTCAACTAAAAGGGGAACAGGGCTTGGCGCCGCATAGGCGGCATTCGTAACATAAAGGCTCAAGCCAAACAGGCTAACCAGTAAAGTGGGTTTTAACATGGGTAATGTGTTCTGCATCTGTGATGGAATGAGTTAACTTTGACTTAGTATCCAATTGAGTTAGCTTCAAGTCATTGTTATGCATGAAACCCTGTTCTGTTCTGGATGTCAACGATAAGGGTGGGAGTCGCAAATGTATTGCTATTCAAGGAAGGAGTTACACTGAGCTGCTGAACACCTACAGATTCCAGATGTACTAGAGGAATGGTGTTCTTTCTGCTTTTGATATCAGCCATCACCAACTCAAACCCTGAGGACGTAATGACTGATATTCGCTTACTTCAGACTGAAAAGGTTAGTTTAAATCCTGATTAGGCTGATTTTTCACCGCGATAATCGTGGCGCGTTTGGGCGCAGGATAACCTTCAACCGTTTTGGTGATGTCGTTAGGATCTAGGTATTCAACCAGTGATTCGTTGGGCATCCAGTCGGTACGGCGTTGCTCGGCAAGGGCAGTGACATCGGTATCGACACAACGGATATCAGTGAAATCACACTTTTTTAACCATAGCATGAGCGCGGCAACGGACGGAATGAACCATACATTATTCATTTTGCCATATCTATCTTGAGGCACGAGTACGGCATTTTCGTCGCCATCTATCACCAAGGTTTCTAGCACGAGCTCACCACCGGTGCGCAATTGATCACGCAGCTGTAACAAGTGATCGATAGGCGAACGTCTGTGATACAAAACACCCATGGAGAAAACCGTGTCAAATGCATCGAGCGGTGGCAGCTCTTCAATACCCAATGGTAACAGGTGTACAGGGTGATGTGTGCCCGCTAAACGTTTGACGGCTTCAAACTGACATAAAAACAACGGCGAAGGGTCGATACCGACGACACGTTTGGCACCTGAGCCCAACATGCGCCACATGTGATAACCACTGCCGCAACCGACATCGAGCACAGTGCGGTTTTTCAGCGGCGAAATATGTTGCTTAACGCGGTCCCATTTCCAGTCACTGCGCCATTCGGTATCGATGTGGATGCCATGAATGTGGAAGGGGCCTTTACGCCATGGCATAAACAAACGCAGCAGGTTTTCAAGCTTCTCTTTTTCGCCTGGGCTAAGTTGCTCGCCGCTACCGACGGTCACGCTATCAACAAAATCCACTTGGTCGGGTGCTTGATAGTGCAGCTTGTTGAGCACTTTTTCCCACTTTGGCAGGTTGCCGTGTTTATGTTCCCGTTGCCACTTGCCTAAAATGCTCGGCAGGGTTTCGAGCCAGTGCTGTAGATTCGAATCGGCGATTTGTTGGTAAAACGAGCTAAAGCTGATCACTTGATGGCCACCATAGAAGCAAAGTTAAAGCATTGGAACCAGAGACTAAAGTGACTAAAGCCTTGGCGGGTGAGTCGTTGTTGATGCGTGGTTAAGGTGTCGGGCTTCATGACATTTTCCAGCGCACTGCGTTTTTGGCTGATCTCAAGTTCGCTGTAACCATTAGCGCGTTTAAAGTCCAAATGTTGCTCTTCCAATAAGGTTTGGATAGGAGCATCTTCGAAGCGAATTTTTTCAGACAGCACTAAAAGTCCGCCGGGATTAAGACCCTGATAAATCTTGGCTATCAGGGTTTCTCTGTCTTCTGGCGGTAAAAACTGCAAGGTAAAGTTGAGTACCACCAATGACGCATTTTGAATATCGATATCGCGAATATCACCGCAAACCAGATCGACATCCGTATCGCTGACATAGGCATTCAGGTTCTCTTGGCAGCGTGCGACCATAGATTCACTGTTATCTACAGCAATAATGCGACATTGGCGGCCTTGAATTTGGCGACGAATACTTAAGGTGGCGGCACCGAGTGAGCAACCTAAATCGTAAATTTGAGTATTTGGCATGACGAAACGATCTGCAAAATCGCCTATGGTATTGATAATTTGCGTATATCCAGGCACTGAGCGGCGGATCATGTCACTGAATACGCCTGCTACACGGTTATCAAACTGGAAATCGCTAATATGCTCGCTCGCTTGAGCGTAGATAGTGTCTTGAGAAACGTTCATCTGAGATTTTTCATGGGAATTCAACTGCGCATTTTAACGAATCAGAGCGATTAGCAGCAAGTATCATGCTAGTAATTTGCGATAAATTTTTGTCTAATACTTAATAGATAACAAAATCGTTACATGTACATCAAGTACTAAGGGCTCAACTTGAAGTTTGTGATCCACTTAATTGTGATCTTGTGCAGCTGTTTTTTGGGTATAACGGGGCAGGCAAGTCCGTTGTCCTCTGAGCCATTAATCATCGTTATGGGTGAGGATAGCTTTCCCTATCAATATGTCGACAACGATGGCGAGCCGACTGGATTACTGGTTGATTTATGGAAAGAGTGGGCTAAACACAGCCATACCCAAGTTGTTTTTGTGGCGCGCCACTGGCACGAGTCCCTTGATCAACTGCGGCAAGGTAAGGCGCAAGTACATATCGGCATGGGGAAAACCCCAGAGCGAGAGCAAGAATTTGATTTTACGGTGCCCATTGCGGATGTGGGCACTTTTTTGTATTTGCATAAATCCTTGCAGGGCAAAAAATCCATCAAAGAACTGATCCCCTTTCAAATTGGTGTGGTAGCGGCTTCATCCCATGAAGCGGAATTACATCGTATCGAACCGCAGCTTGTGTTTAAACGCTACGAAAGTCGTGAGAAATTATTGGCAGGGGTCGCCGCGGGCGAGATCGTAGTCTTTGCGGGGTTAGAAGGCTATTTGAAAGATCCCGACTCATCCCAAGAGATTGCCGCAAACTTTCCCAATACTGCCCGCCTTCAAATTAAGGCGATGCAGTTTGTACCCGCAGTTCAAAAGGGCAATCTTGCATTAGTCGATAAGATAAATAAAGGTTTCACTGCGCTCGATGTGCACTTTATTCAGCAAACGGAGCGACGTTGGCTTGGCTATCAACGTCAACAAGCTGGACTCGTTATTTCGATGCAACTGGGCGTCGAGCCTTTTGTGGACTTAGGGGTCGATGGTTTACCCCATGGTTTGTATGTGGACATGTGGCAGCTTTGGTCTGAGAAAACGGGTATTGCCGTTGATTTTATTTCTGGTGATATGAACTCCAGCGTGGACGATGTTCGTCGCGGTCTCGCCGATGCCCACATAGGTTATCCTGAAAGTGATGATGTTAAAACGGGCCTTACTCAGGCTTGGCATTTATATACGGTGAAGAGTCGACTCTTTCTCTATCAGCAACAGTTAATCGATTTAGACAGCTTAAAAGGTAAACGTATTGGTGTGGTGCCGACAGCGCCTTATTTGGTGGAGTTGCGTAAAGCATTACCCCAAGTGTCACTGCGTTATTACGACAGTATGGATGCCATGGTGGCGGGGGCGAGGTCTGGAGAAGTTGTCGGTTTTATCGCCGCGGGTGCATGGACATCCCATTATTTACTGCTCAATAAAGGCTGGTCTGACTTTAGCCAGTATCCTGATCTCGAATTTAGCACCAACATTTATGTGCTGACCCGTAGCGATGATGCTGGCCTTACACAGAGGATAGCCAATGGGTTTAACAGTATTAGCAATCAAGAATTTGCTGAGATTGAACATAAATGGATGCTCAATCCTAAAGATCATGTTTTTACCCAAGCTGAGCGCCATGTCAGCCTAAGCCCCGCAGAACAGGCCTATGTGGAAAGTGTAGGCGAACTCAAAGTCGGTTATTTAAAGCAATGGCCACCGATGGAGTTTATGGATGAACAGGGTGAGTTTGCGGGGATCAATAGCGATATCGTCAAATTGCTCAAGGAACAACTCAAACTTAAGCTCACGCCCGTTGCCTTTGATGATTGGCATTCGTTAATCGAGGCGTTGCAAAAGGGCGAGGTGAGTTTAGCCGGCAGTGTCGCGCAAACGGCGGAGCGCCAGCAGCGTTTAGCGTTTAGTGAAGCCTATTGGCCATCGCCGTGGGCCTTAGTATCGCAACTGGAACAAGTCTCGGTTTTTAATATTGCTCAGCTCGCAGGTCAAAGGGTAGCTGTGGTTGAGGGATATCATTTGGTGGCGCAATTGATGAGTCTGGAGCCTTCACTCAAGTTAGTCATAGTGCCAAATACGCAGGCCGGATTAGCGGCCGTGACGAATGGCAATGCGGATGTGTTTATCGATAAAGTGGTGACTTTAGCTTCTGAGCTTAAAACCAGCCACTATCCGACACTGAAAATGTCGCTGCTCAGTGATCTCGCCGATCAGCATAGTCATATTGGTGTTTATCCTCAATTTGCGCCGCTGGTGCCGCTGATTAACAAAGCCTTAGCCTTGATTGACGCTCAGCATCAGCAAAAAATATATACGCGCTGGGTGTCATTTTCAGTGGCGACAGAGAGCGCTAAATATCTGCAATGGCTGCGTTATATCGTGTTTGGCGTGATAATCTTGTGCTTAGTGATGGTGGCGGTGTTATTAGTGAATCGCCGCTTAAATCGTGAGATCACCCAGCGATTGGTGGCAGAAAAACGTTTGTTGCATGTGGCTAATCATGATGCTTTAACTCAGTTGCCCAATCGTGCCTTACTTGATGACAGACTAACCCAAGCTTTGCTATCTCATCGCAGAGAACAGGCACATTTCGCTTTGTTATTCATCGATCTCGATGGTTTTAAACAAATCAATGACCAACACGGTCATCCCATTGGCGATGAATTACTGGTACTGGTCGCCCAAAAGTTAACCAAGGTTATCCGTGGCTCAGATACCGTTGCGCGATTTGGCGGCGATGAGTTTGTTATCCTGCTAAATCGTGTGCAAGATCTCGATGCTGCAACCCAAGTTGCTGATAATATTCTACAGGCACTGTCGAGCCCTTTGCTTATTCAAGGCGTCAGTGTCAGCATCGCCGTTAGTATCGGCGTGGTGATTTACCCCCGCGATGGTGACACAGCGATAGGTTTGTTGAAAAAAGCCGATCAGCTGATGTACCAAGCAAAAAGTAGCGGCGGGCGTTGTTATCGCTCAGCTTGATGTTTTTTTGAACGCTCATGCTCAGATAGTGCGTTCGCCTCTAGTCAAGGGCGTAAAACTGTTTGATACTTCACCGCCTAAGTGTGAAGTACTTTGGTAATCGGCATTATTTTACTATAATGCCGCTTTTATCTCGTTTTGATTATTTCCAAAGCACCGGTTTCCGGATAAAGGATAGAGTTAGATGCGCAGTCATTATTGTGGAGACGTCAATAAGTCTCACGTTGGACAAGAAGTTACCTTGGTAGGTTGGGTTAATCGTAGCCGTGATTTGGGTGGCGTTGTCTTTTTAGATTTAAGAGACAGAGAAGGTCTCATCCAAGTGGTCTATGATCCAGACTTACCTGAGGTGTTCAATGTTGCTAGCACGCTGCGCGCCGAATTTTGCGTTCAGGTCAAAGGCTTAGTTCGTGCCCGTCCTGATAGCCAAGTCAATGGTCAAATGAAGACGGGTGAGATTGAAGTCTTAGGTCAAGCCTTGACGATTATCAATGCTGCCGATCCACTGCCATTGAGCATGGATAACTACCAGAACAACAGCGAAGAGCAACGTCTTAAGTATCGTTACTTAGATTTACGTCGCCCAGAAATGGCGCAGCGATTAATTTTCCGCGCTAAAGTGACCAGTTCTGTGCGTCGTTTCCTCGACTCAAACGGTTTCTTAGACATAGAAACACCGATCCTGACCAAGGCAACCCCAGAAGGTGCCCGCGATTATTTAGTACCAAGCCGTACTTATAAAGGTCAGTTCTTTGCCTTGCCACAATCACCACAGTTGTTTAAACAGTTGCTGATGATGTCAGGCTTTGATCGTTACTATCAAATCGTAAAATGCTTCCGTGATGAAGACTTACGTGCCGACCGTCAGCCAGAATTCACCCAAATCGATATCGAAACGTCTTTCATGAGCTCTGAGCAAGTGATGGCGAAAACCGAAGAGATGATGCGTGGTCTGTTCCTTGAAATGCTGAACGTCGATCTCGGCGAGTTCCCGCGCATGACCTACAACGAAGCGATGCGTCGTTTCGGTTCAGATAAGCCAGATTTACGTAACCCATTAGAGCTGGTGGACATTGCCGATTTACTCAAAGAAGTCGAATTTGCGGTATTCTCTGGTCCTGCGAACGATGAAGAAGGCCGTGTTGCTGCACTGCGTATTCCGGGCGGCGCTGCGCTGTCTCGTAAGCAAATAGATGATTACACGAAGTTTGTTGGCATTTATGGTGCTAAAGGCTTAGCGTGGATGAAGATTAATGACCTAAGCCTTGGCTTAGAAGGCATTCAATCACCTGTGCTAAAATTCTTAAACGAAAGCATAGTCAATGAAATCGTGAGCCGCACAGGAGCGCAAACTGGCGACATTATCCTGTTTGGTGCAGATCAGGCGACTGTGGTTGCCGAATCTATGGGCGCACTGCGTCTTAAAGCGGGCGAAGATTTCAGCTTATTGCAAGGTGAATGGCGTCCACTGTGGGTAGTTGACTTCCCAATGTTTGAGAAAATCAACGGCAACTTCCACGCGGTTCACCATCCGTTCACCGCACCGCGCGGCGTAACGGCAGCTGAACTTGAAGCTAACCCAGCAAATCGCGTTTCTGATGCTTACGATATGGTATTAAACGGCTGCGAATTAGGCGGTGGTTCGGTGCGTATCCACAACCAAGAAATGCAGTCTGCGGTATTCCGTATTCTGGGCATTACTGACGATGAAGCTAAAGAGAAATTCGGCTTCCTGTTAGAAGCGTTGCGTTACGGCACACCGCCACATGCTGGTTTAGCGTTTGGTTTAGACCGCATCATCATGCTGATGACGGGCGCAAGCTCAATCCGTGATGTGATGGCGTTCCCTAAAACCACCACTGCTGCTTGTCCGCTGACTAACGCGCCTGGTTTTGCCAATCCGCAGCAGTTAGCTGAACTGGGTATTGCCGTGGTTGAGAAAGCTGTTAAAGCGGAAGACTGATCTTTTGTAAGAGGGTTTTGTAAGGCGACTTTTGTAAATCGACCTTATTCAAATCGACATTATGTAAATCGTTTTAGTGTAAGTCGATTGACGTTAGCCTTGTCAGTTATTTTTTGTCGTACCGAAAACCGAGGCATGAGCCTCGGTTTGTTTTAGTGAACCGTCATTCCACCGCTTATCAATATCTGTTAGTTCAATCCTTTAAGTAAATAGCCGTTATTTAGTCTTATTCCACCTTCGGCTCTTGATAAGCTTTGCGATGGCACCTAGATGATACCTAAGTAGAGGAGACTTCCCATGGCAGGTCACAGTAAATGGGCCAACATTAAGCACCGTAAAGCGGCTCAAGATGCTAAACGCGGTAAACTCTTTACTAAATTCATTCGCGAGTTAACCGTTGCAGCCCGTGAAGGTGGCTCAGATCCCGACTCTAATCCACGATTACGTGTCGCCATCGATAAAGCCCTCGGTGGCAATATGACCCGAGACACGGTTGAGCGTGCGATTAAACGCGGCGCCGGTGAATTAGAAGGCCAGCAACTCGAAACCATTCTCTATGAAGGTTATGGCCCAGGCGGCACTGCTGTGATGGTTGAAACCATGACGGACAATCGTAATCGTACTGTGAGTGGTGTACGTAATGCGTTTAGTAAATCGGGCGGTAACTTAGGCACGGATGGGTCGGTTTCTTATCTGTTCACTAAGCGTGGGGTGTTATCCTATGCGCCGGGAACTGATGAAGATGCATTGATGGAAGCGGCGCTTGAAGCGGGCGCGGAAGATATTGTCAGCTATGATGATGGTGCTGTGGATGTGTTTACTGATCCCGTTGATTTCTATACGGTGAAAGAGCAGCTCGATAAAGCCCATTTTGTGGCGGATAATGCCGAAATCGCGATGATAGCCTCGACGAAAGCTGAGCTTGATCTAGAAACCGCCGAAAAATTTATGCGCCTTATCGACACCCTTGAAGATCACGATGATGTGCAAGAGGTGTATCATAATGCGGAAATCTCCGATGATGTGATGGCAAGCCTAGGCTAGATAGAGTGTGAGCTGAATTGGGGCTTCAATTGATGCCAATTTCAACTCGCAAATGCTAACGTAGGAACAGGGACGCAAATGTAGATCCCATATTAAGGTATTGAATGGCAATTATTTTAGGTGTTGACCCAGGTTCACGGATCACAGGCTACGGCGTGATCCAATGTCAGGGACGGCATCAGATTTACCTCGGCAGTGGTTGTATTCGCACTTCGTCTGAAGAGCTGCCTGGTAGGCTAAAGCAAATTTTTGATGGGATCACTGAGATTATTCGTCAGTATCAACCGGACGAATTTGCGATTGAGCGCGTATTTATGGCAAAAAATGCCGATTCTGCGCTCAAGTTAGGCCAAGCACGCGGCGCGGCCATTGTTGCTGCCACAGTCGCCAATTTACCTGTGGCCGAATACAGTGCGACTCAAATTAAGAGCGCAGTCGTGGGTACGGGGCGAGCACAGAAAGCCCAAGTACAACACATGATCCAACAACTACTTAAATTACCCGCAGCCCCTCAAGCTGACGCCGCAGATGCACTCGGAGTTGCTGTGTGTCATTATCACACCAGCCAGAGTTTAATTGCATTGAGTGGCCGGGCAACGGCAAGAACATACGGACGGTACAGATGATAGGTCGTTTACGGGGCGTGCTCGTTGAGAAACAAGCACCAGAAATTTTGATCGATGTTAACGGTGTTGGTTACGAGTTGCAGATGCCGCTTACTAGCTTTTATGAGCTGCCTGAAGTTAATCATGAAACTATGGTCTACACCCACTTTGTGGTGCGTGAAGATGCACAGCTTCTCTATGGTTTTATCACTAAGCAGGAAAGGGCGTTATTTCGCTTACTGATCAAGACCAATGGTGTCGGTCCCAAGCTTGCTTTGACCATTTTATCAGGCATGACAGCCGCAGAATTTGTGGGTTGCGTTGAGCGCGATGATATAGTGACCTTAGTGAAATTGCCCGGTGTTGGCAAGAAGACCGCCGAGCGGTTACTGGTAGAAATGCGCGATAAGCTCAAGAGCTTGATGGAAGCCTCAGCAGGCTCAGAGCGTGAGTTCGTGCTGCAATCCAATTACTCACCCGCACCGACAGTCAATAGCGCCGAAGAAGATGCTATTTCAGCTTTAATTTCGCTGGGTTATAAACCACCGCAGGCGAGCAAATCGGTTTCTGCAGCCTACAAAGAGGGCATGGATTCAGAAACCCTGATCAAAGCCGCCCTTAAATCGATGCTTTAATTGAACAATGATGATAATTAAGATGAAAGCTGCGATAAGGAATAACAATGATTGAGGCAGACAGACTCATCCAGCCGCAGATCCAAGCTCAAGATGAATCCATCGACAGGGCAATGCGCCCTAAAATGCTCGATGAATACACGGGTCAAGATGACACTCGGGCACAGCTTAAGGTGTTTATTCAAGCGGCAAAGAATCGTAATGAAGCCTTAGATCATATGTTGATTTACGGTCCGCCGGGATTGGGTAAAACCACCTTAGCCATGATTGTTGCGAACGAGATGGGGGTGAACATTAAATCCACCTCGGGGCCTGTGCTGGAAAAAGCGGGCGATCTCGCCGCACTTTTGACCAATCTCGAATCCGGTGATGTGTTATTCATCGATGAAATCCACCGATTAAGCCCTGTGGTGGAGGAGATTTTGTATCCAGCGATGGAAGATTATCAGCTGGATATCATGATAGGTGAAGGGCCGGCAGCGCGCTCTATCAAGCTTGATTTACCGCCGTTTACTCTAGTGGGTGCGACAACACGGGCAGGAGCTTTGACTTCACCACTTCGGGCGCGTTTTGGGATCCCGCTACGGCTTGAATTCTATAACATCAAAGATTTAAGCACCATAGTCACGCGTTCGGCGCAGGTGATGGAACTGGATATTGATGCTGAAGGTGCATTTGAAATCGCACGCCGTTCACGTGGTACACCGCGGATAGCTAACCGACTGCTTCGCCGCGTGCGGGATTACGCGCAGGTGAAGCATGATGGCGCTGTCACTAAGTTTGTTGCCGACCATGCACTTGACTTGCTGGATGTTGATAATGAAGGTTTCGATTATATGGACCGCAAGTTACTACTCGCCATTATCGATAAGTTTATGGGTGGCCCAGTTGGACTCGATAACTTAGCCGCAGCCATAGGCGAAGAGCGCGAAACCATTGAAGATGTGCTAGAGCCATTTTTGATCCAGCAAGGCTTTATCCAACGTACACCCCGCGGCCGTATTGCAACCGCACGGGCATATCAACATTTTGAGTTGATCAAACCCGAGTAATCATCATTTTGATGATACAGACTATAAGAGGCGACCTAAGTGGTCGC